>JAWWCH010000018.1:0-13390 GCA_033720575.1 Marinirhabdus sp. | reverse complement strand
TGTGTAAAAAGTAACAAAACCCTAATGAAGAAATAAATTTAGGTTAACGTTAAAATAAAATTTTAACATTCATTTTATCGGGTTTTTCCTACACTTTATCTAATATTTGCAATCGCAAAGTAATGTGACTCTAATTTAATTAATTTAGTGCCTCTTAAACCAAAAGCAAACAATGGATATAAAACTACCCTCAACCATTATCCCGAAATACAAAAAAACCACCCACGTAAAGAGTCTCCCACTTCTTTTAGCGTTATTTCTTACCTCAATAGTACAAGCGCAAGGACCTGGAAGCTTATTTGTTGATGCGGGACCCGATCAAGTAATTGATTGTTCAGGTAATGGCTGCACCGATATTACGGCGACATTTCTTGAAACTTTTGATACCGCACAAGAAACATATGCGGTGAATTCAATTCCTTACAATCCACCATTCGCATTTGACGGATTAGCAAACCAATTAAACCCTAATCAGGATGATCGCTGGTCTACGGTTGACAATCTTCCCTTCGATTTTTGCTTTTTTGGAAATTTAGAGCAAGAATTCCAAGTGGGTTCTAACGGAGTTTTGCGATTTGACGTAGATCCGAATGATACTACTAATGGTTGGAGTTTCTCGGAGAACCTTCCGAACAATAGCAATCCTACCCTAGGTGAAGCAAACGTATTTACTCCAGTTCATGATATCGACCCTTCTGTTTCTACTTCTGAAGAAATTGGTTACGAAGTATTAGGGACCTTCCCGAACCGTGTTTTGGTTGTTTCCTACTTTGAGGTACCGATGTTTTCTGGAGCCTGTAATTCACTTCTTGCCACACATATGGTGGTGTTTTACGAGTTCTCAAATGTAATTGAAATATACATGCAAGATAAGCCCACTTGTCCGTCATGGAACAGTGGAAACGCAGCGCTTGGTATTCAAAATAATGATGGCGATATCGCATATGTGCCACCTGGAAGAAATACGAGCGATTCTCCATGGACCACCAATAACGAAGCTTGGAGTTTTTCTCCTACCGGAACTGAAACTTATGTGTTTGAATGGTTGGATGATACAGGCACGGTAATAGGTACTACGCCTACTATAAATGTATGTCCTACACAAAGTACTGAGGTCTATACTGCTAGAATTACTTATACCAATTCATGTAATGGGGATGTGGTAGTACTCACTGACGATGTAGAAGTTACACTTGACGGGGCTTCAAACCTTGAATTGGACTTGGGTGAAGACCTCGCATTTTGTGATGTAAGCTCGTACGAAATTATTCCCGAAATCACGGGCGACCCAACCGGAGCCACCTATTTGTGGAGTCCGAACGGGGAAACCACCCCAACCATTACCGTCACGGAATCAGGTGTTTACGGACTTGAAATCACTTTAAACGGTTGTACTGTATCTGATGAAGTGGAACTTACCTTTTTAGAGTCACCAGACTGTATCATAACTTCGCTATGTAACACCATAGATTTTAACGAAGACTTCGGTCAGGGTACAGGTCGTGTTTGTATTGATCCGACAACGGCAACCACTACCTATAGCTGTAATCAACTTACCCAAGTTGACGACGGGGAATACTCTGTGGTTGATATTTCAACAGGTTTAAATACAGGCTGGCATCCTAATATGACAGACCACACCGGAAATTCAAATGGGCGTGCGTTCTATGTAAATGCCGATTTTACCCCAGGGGAGTTTTATAGAAGAACCATCACCCTGGGATCAGGCACCGATTATAGCTTCGGAGCATGGATTACCACCGTGTACGACACTGATACGGCAATTTGCCCTGGTGGCGGAATCCCTTCCAACGTAACCTTCAGAATTGAAGATCCAGCAGGAATGATGATTGCTGAAACCAATACTGGAGATATCCCTAACGGACCCGACCCAAACTGGCAACAGTTTTTTATCAACTTCAACACCGGAGCAAATACCGATATTCAACTGGTATTAATTAACAACGGAACCGGTGGTTGCGGAAATGATCTTGCCATAGATGATATTACCCTAGAATTTGTATCAGAAGAACCTGTGATTGCAACTCCTCCAGATATTTCGGCCTGTGATGTAGACAATGATGGGACCGAAATTTTTGATCTTTCTGTGCAAACACCAATAGTACTTGACGGTCAAGACCCTACGCTGTTTAATGTAAGTTACCATAACACCCTTTTTGATGCTCAAGCAGGACAACTGGCAATCGCAGACCCAACAGCATATGCGAATGTAGACAATCCTGAAACTATTTTTGTGAGAGTGGAACGTGTTGATCAAGAGGCTTGTTTTAGCACGGTAGAGTTCGACTTGACCCTAAATGAAGTCATTGACTTCACTACAGATTTGCCAACTGAGGTAAACTTGTGTTCAACTGACGAAATTCCGGCCTTGGACGCAACGCCTACAAATACGGGAATCGACTTAACCGAAGTTACCTACGAATGGACCGATGGTAGTGGTGCTGTAGTAAGTACCGACGCCGTGTTTGTTCCTATCGCTAGCGGCACTTATACGGTGACCATTACTTTGGAACCTTGTAGCGAAACCGAATTCACCGTAGTGGTGGATATCACAGAAACCCCAACTTTAAATTTGGGTGAAGATCAAACTTTGTGTGATGGGGAAAGCTATGAGATTGTACCTATTTTAGGTGGTAATACTACAGATATTAGTTATGCCTGGAGTACAGGAGAAACTACGCCAACCATAACGGTTAATGCCACTGGAACATACGAACTTACCATAACGGTAGGAAACTGTATCGTTTCAGACACTGTCGATATCATTATTTCAGATCCTTTAGAGGTAACCCTTGGTGATGATCTTGAAACCTGCTTTGGTGATGACACAGCCCTCATGGTAACGAGTCCTGATTTTAATATTGAAGACGCGACTATCGTTTGGTTCTTTAACGGTGATGAAATTGTTGGAGAAACTAATCCAACACTTCCTATTTCAGAAGTTGGAACTTATAGTGTGGTGGTAACCTTTGAAGGGTGTACCGCAACAGACGAAATCAACGTAACACAAAGAGCAGACGTTGAAGTAGTAATTGTAGAAGACGATTTCAAAACGTGTCCAGACGAAACAAATCTGCTCACTGCTGTTACCGATGAAGAAGACGCCACCTACCAATGGTTCAAAAATGGCGATAGCCTCAGTGGGGAAACCAACGCTACATTGGAGTTTGCTCTAGATGCTGACGATACAGGATTGCAAACCTTTAGCGTGGTAATTACGACCGGTGATTGTACCGCTGAAGATGAAGTAAGCGTAGAATTATATGACATTGGAAACTGTACCATATCCCAAGGTATCTCGCCCAACAACGATGGGTTCAACGATTTTCTTGACCTTGAGTTCTTGAACGATAGAACAGGAATTGTGAAATTGCAAATTTTCAACAGATTGGGTACACTGGTTTACGAGCAAAACAATTATATCAATGAATGGGGTGGCCAGACTACCGATTCTGAAGAATTACCTTCTGGAACCTACTTCTATGTACTTGATTTAGCTGGCGACGACCCAATCTATGGCCCACAGGCTACCGGTTGGATATACATTAATAGAGAATCAAATTAAAACTCATGAAAAAAAGGATTAGTTTACTTTTCACCCTGCTCTGTGTAGCAGTGTCCATGGGCCAAATTACGGTTGATGAGACGCTTACTACCCAACAGTTGGTGGAAGACATTTTGATCAATAGTCCGTGTGCCGAGGTGTCAAACTTCATGCAAAGTACAGGTACAAATTTCGGTGACGGAAACGGTATCGGTGCCTTTGATGCAAACGGTTCAAGTTTTCCATTTGCTGAGGGAATTATCTTAAGTTCCGGTTTTGTATCTGAAGCACCTGGCCCAAATAATACCCTTCATAGTGATGGTGGATTTGGATGGCCTGGTGACGCAGATCTTGAAGCCAACACTACCGCCACAAGTACCAACAATGCATCGTGGATTCAGTTTGACTTTACTCCCTTCTTGGAAGAAATAAGTTTCAACTTTATTATGGCTTCGGAAGAATACAACGATAATTTTGAATGTACATTTTCAGATGCGTTCGCCTTTATTCTTACCGATTTAAATACGGGTGCCGTTCAGAATTTAGCAGTTTTGCCAGGCACTTCCATTCCTATAGAAGTGACCAATATTAGATATGAAGTTATCGGTCAATGCCCAGCAGTCAATGAGCAGTATTTTGAGCAATACAACTTTGAACCCGTTGCCAATCCAACAGCTCCTACGATTCCTGCGGCAAATTCACCTATAGATTATAACGGGCAAACCGTTTCACTGCAGGCCGTTGGGGATGTCATCCCCGGAAATAATTATACCATTAAATTGGTAGTAGCTGATCAAGGGGATACTGCCTTCGACATTGCTGTATTTTTGGAAGCAGGTAGTTTCGATCTTGGAAATATAGACTTAGGAGATGATATCACCTTGGGCGATCCCAATGCGCAATGTGAGGGCGATGTGATCACATTAGAAACCGGTGTAGACCCCGCTGATGCAACCTTCAAATGGTTTCAAGATGGAGTTGAAATTGTAGGAGAAACCGATCCAGATCTGGATGTTTCCGAAACAGGCTTATATGGTGTGGAAGTGACCTATGCTATAGGTAGCAGTTGCGTGGCAACAGATGAAATCTTAGTTGAGTTTTTTGCGCCGCCAAATTTTGATCTCGGTGCAGACCAAGCATCGTGTTTCCTAGAGCCTATCGTTTTAGATGCAACTCCAGACAACTACATGTTATCTGAAGTGAGCTTCCAATGGTTTTTAGACGGTGTTGCCATTCCTGGTGAAACAAATCCAACGTATGAAGTAACTACTCCTAATTTTATCGAAGTAGAAGTTTCCATTCAAAGTTGTGTTCGAAGAGAGGGTGTTAATTTTGAAAACCTAGATAATATTGAATTTGAACTGGGGCCTGACGCATCAGATTGTTTTGTCATTCCTGTACTATTGGATGCCACACCTAGCAATTATGATGTATCTGAAGCATCCTTTCAATGGTTTTTGGACGGAGTTATTATTCCTGGAGAAACCGACGCTACGTTAGCTACCACCGGTCCCGGGCTTTACGAAGCCGTTGTAACCGTGGGTACTTGTGAAAGCATAGATAGTATCACGCTTTCAAACAGCAATGACATTGAAATAGAATTGGGAGATGATATCACCTCTTGCTTTGTAGACCCCGTAGTGCTAGATGCAACCCCATCGAATTATGACGTTAATGACGCATCGTTCGAATGGAGTTTCAATGGCACAATTATTCCAAGTGAAACCAACGCTACCCTCATCACTTCTGAAGCAGGGGATTATAGTGTTCGAGTAACGGTGGGTAGCTGTGAAGCCATTGACACCATATCCCTTTTGGTAGATTCCTTTACCGTGAACCTGGGAGATGATTTCGAAACTTGTTTTGGTAGCAGTACCATGATCACGGCAGAGGTCTCGGGACAGAATCCAGATAACGCAACCTACCAATGGTTTGTAAATGGTGAAGAATTGATCGGGGAAACCGGCAGTTCGATTCCTGTTTTAGAACCAGGAATTCATAGTGTAGTGGTGACCATAGGAAGTTGTGTGGCTACAGATGATGTGAATATTACGCAGCGAAATGATTTGGAAGTGGCTATCGTTGAATCCGACTTTAAGACCTGTCCAGACGAAGTAAATGTGTTAACTGCTGTCTCTGACGATGAGGATGTGACCTACCAATGGTTCAAAAATGGAGATATCATAACAGGTGCAACTGACAGCACGCTGGAATTCACATTGGACAATACTGAAAGCGGTATACAGACATTTAGCGTCGTAATTGCCGTAGGAGATTGCGTTGCTGAAGACGATATTGCCATACAACTATACGATATAGGCAACTGTAGCATTTCACAAGGTCTTTCACCAAATGGCGACGGATATAATGATTCGTTAGATCTGGAATTCCTTTCAGACCGTACTGGAGGCATAAACGATTTGAAAATCTATAACCGCCACGGGCTATTGGTATTTGAACAATCCAACTATGTAAATGAGTGGTTTGGCCAATCTGATGCTGGAGACGAATTACCTACGGGAACCTATTATATGATTTTGTCCTTTAACTCTGAAGATCCGGTCTATGGAAATCAGTATGCCGGATGGATTTACCTAAACAAAGAAGCAAACTAAAATAACACAACCAAAAAGAAAAATAAATATATATACAATGAAGAAAATACTCATAGTCACTCTTATTGCTGCCTTCTTTTGGACGCACGACTCGCAAGCCCAACAAGATCCACAGTATACACAGTACATGTATAATATGAATGTGGTAAACCCGGCTTACGCGGGTAGCAAGGAAAGCTTATCGCTTACCGCACTATACCGCAAACAGTGGTCTGGCCTAGATGGCGCTCCAGAAACCTTTACCTTTTCTGGCCATTCCCCAATTAGCGACAAAATCGGATTAGGACTTTCAGCTATTAAAGATGAGCTCGGACCTATCAGCGAAACCAACGTATATGCAGATTTTTCGTATACCATCGATGTGGGCGCTGCTACAAAGCTGGCATTCGGCCTAAAAGCAGGTGCCACCTTTCATGATGTCGGATTAACGGGTCTCGATCTTCAAGATCCGGGTGACCCCTTCTTTTCCCAAGATATTAACAATACCTATCCCAACATTGGGGCGGGTGCCTTTCTATATGGTGATAATTACTACATCGGGCTATCGGTTCCAAATATGTTGAACTCGGTGCACCTTGATGAAAACGGATTGATGTACGGTAGTGAAACGAACCACTATTTTGCCACCGCAGGATATGTGTTCCAAGTTTCGGAAAACGTGAAACTAAAGCCTTCGGTTTTGGTGAAATCGGCATTCGACGCACCGCTATCTGCTGACGGTAACTTGAACGCCCTATTTTATGAGCGATTTGAAATCGGGGCAAGTTACAGGCTCGATGATTCATTTAGCGGCTTAGTAGGTTTTCAAGTGTTCGACTACCTACGTGTAGGATATGCGTATGACCACGTTATCTCAGATCTAGACGCCGTAGCTAGTGCGTCACACGAAGTAATACTCACTTTCGATTTATTCTTCAAAAAACGAACGCTACGATCACCAAGATACTTCTAATAACCAATACTAATTTCATTCAACATGAAAAAAATATATACCCTATTCATCCTTCTTGCGCTTAGTACGTCATTCGTTGTAGCGCAAAATAAGGACACCAAAAAAGCAGATGATTTATACAAGCGTCTTCAATATACCGATGCAGCAGAAGCATATCAAAAACTCCTTAAAAAAGGGAAAGGAAGTCGTTATGTCTTTGAACAACTAGGTAACAGTTATTTCTATATCAACGATACCAAAAAAGCAGAGACGTATTATAATAGAGTGGTTAAAGGACGTAATGTAGATCCAGAAACCCTTTACAATTATTCGCAAGTGCTAAAGGCCAATGGAAAATTCAGTGAATACAATACGCACATGAAGCAATTCGCGGAAGCGAAACCAAATGATTCGCGTGCTATTGAATTCATGAAGAATCCGAACTACGTTCCTACCCTGATGGAAGAACAACCAAAGTTCTCTGCGACAAACATGAAGGATATCAATACCGAGTATTCCGAATTTGGAGGAATCATGGTAGGCAAGGAATTCTATTTTTCTTCTGCAAGAAATACATCTCGCAAGACCTACGGATGGAACGAAGAGCCTTACCTCGATATTTATGTAGCTGAAGACGTGGGTGGAACCATTAAGAATGCCAAGTTATTGGATGCTGGTGAAGTAAACACCAAATATCACGAAGGGAACATGGCTATTACTAATGATGGAAAGCGTATGTATTTTGACCGTAATGATTATTACAGAGGAAAATACAAAAAAAGCGAAGAAGGCATCAACCAAATTAACATCTACTACGCTGAATGGGTAGACAACAAATGGCAAGATGTTCAGTCTGTAGCTTTCAATAGCAGTGAGTATTCTACCGGGCACCCTGCATTGAGCCCTGATGGAAATACCTTGTACTTCGTGAGTGATATGCCAGGTGGAAAAGGAATGAGTGACATCTATAAGGTTGCCGTGAATAAAGATGGTAGCTTGGGTGCACCAGAACGTCTTGGCGATAATATCAATACCGAAGGAAAAGAAGTGTTTCCATTTATCGATGCGAACGGTGACTTGTACTTTGCGAGTACTGGCCATGCCGGTCTCGGAGGTTTAGATGTATTTTATGCCGAAGCACAAGGCAACGGATTTGGTCCGGTGAAAAATTTAGGCCCTGGTATCAATAGTTCAGACGATGACTTTGCCTTTATCTACAATCCCAATACGGAAGTAGGATACCTCTCATCGAACAGAACAGGCGGTAAAGGAAGCGATGATATCTACACCACTAAAAAATTGGAAGCGCCTTGCGAAGTAGAAATGATTGTAACCGTTATGAATGACTATACCGATACTCCGTTAGCCGGTGCTCGTGTAGATTTGTATGATTCACTTGGGAACCGTTTAAGCTCTAAAACTTCTGGGCAAGATGGAAAAGTGGTGTTTACAGCTGAATGTGACAAAGCGCACGAAGTACAAGCTGTTCTTCAAGAGTTTGAAAGTAATGCGATTAACGTAGATGCAGCAAATGATGAAACGGTAAATGCAACCATTAACCTGCGTCCGATCGAAGAGATAATTGTAGATGACAAAGTAGTGCTCAACCCGATTTATTTCCCGCTAGATAAGAGCAATATTACGCCTAAAGCTGCCTTTGAGTTGGACAAATTAGTATCGTTAATGCAGAAATATCCCAACATGGTAATTAAGGTTGAAGCGCATACGGATAACCGTGCGTCAGATGAATACAATATGGATTTATCAGAGCGCAGAGCGCAAAGTACGGTACAATATGTCATTTCGAAAGGAATCGACAAGGACCGCATCTCTGGTGAAGGCTTCGGTGAGAGTCGCCCGAAAGTAGATTGTGGCACCAACTGTACTGAAGAGCAGTACCAAATGAATAGAAGGTCTGAGTTTATTATCGTGGAACGATAGTAAATCCTAACTAACCCACCCTCAAAAAAAACCCGTAACACTACTGTTACGGGTTTTTTTATGAATTCATGGATTGTAAAAACTCTATGAATTCATATAGGAATTTCTTCGAGCATACCCATAGTTTTGTAGTCCCTATTAATCTACAACTGCCTACTTTTTGCTCTGGTGGCCAGCTCATGGTCGTTTGTTAACTCAAAACTAATACGCATGAATGCAATTTTACGTATTGTCACCTTCCTCCTTTTTCCAATAGTAACCTTAGCACAAGTGGGTATCGGAAATACCAACCCACAAGCGGCGTTAGATATTTCAGCAACTAATGCAGCCACCCCATCAAACACAGATGGTATATTAATACCGAGAATCGATGATTTTCCTGCCTCTAATCCAACGGCAGCACAAGATGGGATGCTGGTCTTCGCAACAGGAAACGGAACACCCAGCAAAGGATTTTACTTTTGGAACAACGCCACCACTTCTTGGGATTCCTTTTCCGGCGCTAGCGATGCCGACTGGTTTGTAAATCCAGGCACGTCTACGCCGACCAATATTGCCGACAATATTTATACCCAGGGGAACGTAGAGATAGACCAAGGGCAACTCACCATCGATGCTGTAGACGACCTTGGTGGGGGATTTAATTTTTACAAAACCATTTCCACCAGTACAGCCTTTACACTTCGCAATTTTGATGTTAACACCACCATCAATGGTTCTACATCCTCATGGAATTTTGAAACGACGTATCTTGGAACTGGTTCGGGAAGTAGAACAGCTTTTGTCAATATTTTTGGTGGCACTGGTGCTGGAAGTGAAACAGGAACTCGAAATACGTTCTCAAACAACTCATCTATTGCCATGGCAGGGGTAGTCAATAATTTTAACAATTCTAGTACGGGCTCAAAAACTGGGTTTTATAATATTCTAAACGGACAAGCGCAAAACGGATTAGTATACGGACTAAGAAACCGTATTACTGGAGGAACCGGTACAATCTATGGAACTTTTACGGATATCTCTGGTGGAAGCGGTACACAAAGAGGTAGCTATATTGCACTCGCTGGTGGCACAGGACCGCGTTACGGCCTACAAGTGCAGCTCACAGGAACTGGAGGAAATACAGATTATGGTCTCTATTCTGATGTTGAAGATGTATCTAATGGTTATGCTGCCTATTTAAGAGGACGAACTTCGTTGGGGAATACTTCTTCCAACCGATACCTCATGCCAGCAAGTGATGGCGCTAACGGCCAAGTAATGACCACAGATGGTAGTGGGAACGTAACATTTCAAGATGTTAGCGGAGGCGCTGAACGAATAGATGACCTCATAGATGGTAAAAGTGATAACGATGGATCTAATGATGGTTCTTCTGTTTTTCTGGGCCTAAATGCTGGTCAAAACGATGATAGTTCAGACAATCAGAATGTAGCGGTAGG
Source organism: Marinirhabdus sp. (assembly GCA_033720575.1). Taxonomy (GTDB): domain Bacteria; phylum Bacteroidota; class Bacteroidia; order Flavobacteriales; family Flavobacteriaceae; genus Marinirhabdus. The sequence continues at coordinate 2,896 of JAWWCH010000018.1, read as the reverse complement.
TTATAATACACTTATTGCAAATACTACCGGTGATTCGAACAGTGCATTTGGATACATTTCATTAAATTCAAACACTACTGGTTCAGCCAATGTAGCTTTGGGCTGGGGGAGTTTAAATAGTGCAAACTCAAACAGCAATACTGCAGTTGGATATTTAAGCGCAGCAGGTATTACTGATGGCAACGCCAATACCGCCATTGGTAGAAATTCACTTATATCTAACACTACTGGCGATAACAACACCGCACTGGGAAGCTTTTCAGGATGGTTGGCGCGTGGTACTGGGAATGTGTTCCTAGGTGCCTTTGCTGGAGCCAGTGAGGTTTCAATAGATAACAAATTATTTATTGAAAACAGCGATGCAGATGCCAACTCAGCTTTAGTCTATGGAGATTTTGGTGCCGACAACTCAACCGTAGGCAACGTACTGCGAACTAATGCGCAGTTCCAAATTGGAAACCCTTCCCTAACAGGTTACGCATTCCCAACAACAGACGGCACCAACGGTCAAATTCTTACAACAGATGGAAACGGAGCAATTACTTTTCAAAATGCCGCTTCAGAAGATGCAGATTGGTATGGAGAAGGCACTACTGATGCACCAAGCTCTATTAATGACGATATTTTCACGCAAGGGAATGTAGCAATCGGGAAGAATACAGCCGATTACGCGCTAGACATAGAAGCTTCGGGAGCTACTGCCAACCCTATTCTTACTAGAATGGTCGATAATAATACGGGAACTGGAGATCATATCGGACTGCAACAATCTATGAATGGAAGTCATAATGAGCTGGTTAAAGGAATTGAAACCTATATTACCAATACTGGCTCTGGGCTCCATACTGCCTTTACCGGATCTGTACAAAACGGAAGTGGCAATCAAGTGGGAATGAGAAATACCCTAAGAGGCAGTGCAGGTGAAAACACTATATATTCAGGTAGTATCCTCAACAGCGGCGCAGCTAGCACTTCAATTCAACGAGGTGTGAGCATCGATGTACAACAGCCGAGCAGTCAAATTACCTACGGTCAATTGAATACACTAAATGCTAATGGAGCAGGGGCAACGGGAAGAAAATATGGTCTATACAACTTAATTGATGGAGGTACAGGATCACATTTCGGTGTCTACAATGATGTAAGAGGAATACTTAATAATACAAAATACGGTACCTACAATATATTCGGCATAGGCACGACCAACACCGGTGGTGTGCTGTATGGCACCTATAACGATTTTGGAAATTCTATAACATCAACCCATAGTAAATATGGTACCTATACTATTATTCCTGCTACTCTGCTTGGCACACACTATGGCTCGTATAGTGACGTACAGAATCCGACTGGTTACGCAGCATACTTTATAGGGCGAACCTCTTTAGGGAATACAGCGTCAAATCGATACCTAATGCCTGCTGCAGACGGGACTGCTGGCCAAGTGATGACCACCAACGGTGCTGGAATCTTAACGTTTCAGGATGTTATAGGTGATGGAACGGGTACCGATGACCAATCCATAGATACATTCAACTTCAATACAAGTACTAATGTATTGACCCTTGAAATAGAAAATGATGGAGTTGCTCCTCAAACGGTAGATTTATCTAGCCTTTCGAACAGCGTTACTGCTAATAACGGACTCACAAATGTGGGCAATACAATCCAATTAGGCGGCACCCTCAATCAATTGACAACGGTTACACAAAACACCCACAGTTTGATTTTTAATTTGAATTCAACCGGTGATTTCTCAGTTCTCGACAGTGGGACGAGTGCCTTCATAGTGGAAGATTCGGGCGATGTAGGTATCAGTGTGGCAAACCCAATATATAAATTAGATATTGCAGAAACAGGGGCCACAGATTTAAGAGCAGTGAATATCACCAAAACGGATAATTCTGCAGCTTCTACCTTTGGAACCTATATTACAAAAACCGCATCCGGAACGGGCCGCAGCCACGCACAGTTCAATTTGGCAACCAGTACAGGAACTGGTTATAGTTATGGAGTATACAACGAAACCAATGGTGTTGGAACAGGTCAAAAGTATGGGGTTTTCAACGAAATAAATTCAGCCGCGGCTGGGAATCAATATGGGGTTCGGAATTGGATGCGCGGCAACACCTCCGCGAATCAATTTGGAATGTTTAACAATATGGACAGTAATGCTTCTGGAGACGTCTATGGCCTATATAACGGGATGAGAAACACAGGTGGATCTTCACAAGTAAGAGGAATTCATAATGAATTCAGTACAGCAGGCAACGTCGCTGAACTTACTGGGTTACGAAATCAAATGAGCAACGGTACCCCAGGTGCTGGTAGTATGAACGGAGTATATAACGATTTTAGTAATGCAAATAATGGAAACTACATAGGTTCTAGAACAGAGTTCACAGCTGCCGCAACTGGCACAGGCAACAAATATGGAACCTATAATCTGATTTCCGCTGCGGCTGGAGGTACCCATTATGGAACCTATAATTCAGTAAGTACCACCAATGGTTGGGCAGGATATTTTATCGGGAGAAATTATATTTCAGATCGTCTGAGCATTGGTGAAATTGATAATGTAGCTGCATCTCTAAATATAAGCACCAATAGCACGGGTTCGGTTTCACATATTGAGCTAGAAGAAGTTGGTGCTGGGGACGGTGCGCGTATCCGATTTACCAACGCAGCAGAAACCACTAATAATTGGGTGCTCTACGGACGGGCAGATGACACCCCTGCAGATGGGCGTTTCAATATTTTTCACCCTGGCACTGGAAATATTATGGTCGCAACCGGCGATGGTGCGGTGGGCATCATGAGAACCCCAGCTACTAATACTTTTGAAGTTAATGGAACCGCTTCGAAAAGTGCTGCAGGAGACTGGCTCGCCAATAGT
>JAWWCH010000017.1:0-13506 GCA_033720575.1 Marinirhabdus sp. | reverse complement strand
TGGTCGCTAGGGCATCGCCTAATGTTGCACCACTGTAGTCATCTAATACCGTGTTGTCGATCCTATTTTCAAGTAAACTTTCCGTTTTTGTAATATAGGCACTGCCCGTTACAATGATTTCGTTCAATTGTTCAAGGTGGTGCTCCAAACGGAAGGTCTTAGAGGTATTGCCTTGTACCTCTATAGTGAAAAGCTTGGTTTTACACTCGGGATGGCTAATTTGCAGGTTGTAGCTGCCATCACAAAGGTTTGAAATGGTAAAAGCTCCGTCAAAATCACTTACAACGGCTGCATCAGACTCTAGAACGATTACGGTTGCTCCTGCCAGAGCGGTATCGTCATGGGTGTCTATTATAGTTCCAGAAAGTGTAGCATCACAGTTTTGTGACATAGCCGAAATGCCGGCCAATGCCATAAATAGGTATATTAGAAATTTCATAAAATAATTGGATTAACAATACTATTGATAGGTACATAGCTTGTTAAACCGTCGGTGGTCCTCGTAGAAGATAGGAATGCGATATTTTTGAGATAGGTATGGCGTGATACGATTCAATCTCTAAAGTAGAGATATTAGGTGCGTGAAGATTGAATTCTAGATTCGTGCTTTGATAAAAGGTAGTGACGAAGAATTTGCTAAAATTACAATCTACTTCTTGTTCGTGAAGGTGGGTGGATGCATTTCCGCAGAAACTGTGCTCATGATCTTCATAGAGATGTTCGAGCTGGACAAATGATGGGAGTTCAATAGCAAAGAGCAGCATATACGCTGCAGCCATAATTACTATTTGTTTTATCCCGTTCATATTAGTCTTTTATCACAAAGCCAAAACCCATAGATTTGAGCATTTTTTTTTCAAAATTCCAAAAGAAAGCATATTCGCCGAACAACCATCCAAAGGTTACCAATAATACTTGGTACACCGGAAAAATAATTAAAATTCGCACCGGCCAATAGACATACCATCCAGCCTCTTTGGTAAGCCCTATGGCTTCTGTCAGCGGACCTGCAAACTTAGCTGAGGTGCTTCCTGTCATCGCAAATACAACCAAAATCACGAAAAGTTGCCAATTAGACGATATGTTCCAACGTTCTTTAAGCTTCTTCAATTCCGAATTCCTTGAAAATCTTGGTTGTACTCGCGTGCGAAATATCTAAAATATTGAAATAATAAATAATTTACTTCTTTACCGTAATCTACGGTGATGTCATATTCTATGCGTTGTGGATATAAATCTCGTGAATAACGAATGTCGAGCACCCGTCTGTTATATTCTGCTACAAAGAACTGATTTCTGCGTTCGAGATACCCGATTGAATAATAGGATTCGGGCGGCTGTGTGTTTAAGAATCGAGGAAAGCCAATGTCTGTAATTATGATTTCATATTCTAGACTGTCATTGGCAATACGCACCGATTCAGCTTCTTCAGAAATAGCTCCGTCAGTTGAACCCATGCTACTATCTTTCGTTGCGGTACATTGCGCAAAAGCAAAGGCCAATAGTACGATATAGCACAATTGTTTCATAGCCTGTAAAAATACAAAATTGGACTAGGGGAGACGGGGTTTTAACGTCCTTTAACAAACGTTATAGACAGTACATTGTGGCTCCAAGAGCTCTTAAATTAATTTCCGAACAATCCGCCTAGGAGTCCGCCACCTCCTTTTTTACCACCGAGCACCATTCCGGCCACGTCATCAATAACGCTTCCATCGTTATCGCCATCCAGGATAGACTCGATCAAACTTTGCTGTTTTGGAGCCTCTTGCTGGCCTCCACCGAGTAATCCGCCCAGTAATCCACCAATGCCTCCTTGATCAGAGACACTTTTTTGGCGTTTTTCTTTCCCGAGGTATCCCAATACAATAGGAGCAATTATGGTAAGTACGCGCATCACACTATCGGTATCCATTCCAGATTTTTTAGATAGTGCACTCACAACATTGTTTTGTGAACCGCCCAAAACATGGCCTAAAATACCCAATCCGTCTTGTTTTGCCTCTTCATTTACGCCTCCGCCAAAGAAGCCTCCAAGGTTGTTCAGGATGCTACCATCATGTTTGTTGTCAAGTGCATTCATGAGTCCCGCTGCGCCTTCTTGCGAATTGGCATTTCGTTTCATGGCGCCCATCAATAAAGGCAGCGCCATAGATACCACCGAAGCGGTCTTGTCTGCAGGTTGATTGGTTTCTTGGCTTACACCACCTATGATCTGTTTTCCGAGATCGCTATTGAGTAATTCTAATATTCCCGACATGTGATAAATTTTTAAATTGAAAAAGTAAGATACTAAATATCTCTAAGATACAGGTTGAAGAATGTCTATGATCTGCTCTGCCAACTCGGTACCGATACGGTCTTGTGCTTCGTTGGTGGCCGCACCGATATGCGGACTCAAAGAAATCTTATCGTTCATGAGTACCTTGATCGCTGGTGTGGGTTCTTCTTCAAAGGTGTCTAAAGCTGCAAACGATAGCTTCTTGCTCTCCAACGCTTCTACTAAAGCCACTTCATCTATAACACCACCACGTGCCGCATTGATAATGGCCGCGCCATCTTTCATTTTTTCAATTTCTTCGCGCCCTATGATATATTCCTTCTGAGCCGGAACGTGTAGCGTGATAAAGTCACTATGCTGAATGAGTTCTGAAACGGGTTCGGTCTTGATTTTCAACGTCACTTTTTGACCGTCATAAAAATCAAGCGTAATATCAGCTTCCCCCACATAGTGGTCGCTGGCAATTACTTTCATACCGCAACCCAATGCGATTTTGGCAACTTCTCTTCCTATTCGTCCAAACCCAATGATACCTAAAGTTTTACCACGCAGTTCTACGCCCTTGGCATAACTTTTCTTCAATTCCTTAAATCTTGAATCGCCATCTAAAGGCATATTTCTATTGCTATCATATAAAAAGCGAACCCCGCCGAATAAGTGAGCAAAAACTAACTCTGCTACCGAAGCTGAAGAAGCTGCCGGTGTATTGATTACATGAAGGCCTTTTTCTCTGGCGTATTCCACATCAATATTATCCATTCCAACACCGCCACGGCCAATGATTTTGAGACTCGGACAAGCATCAATAAGTGCTTTGCGAACTTGGGTAGCACTTCGAACCAAGAGCACGTCAATTTGATGTTCATTGATAAAATTCTCTAATTGTTCTTGTGCTACTTTGGTGGTTATCACTTCGGCACCCGCTGCTTCAAGAGCATCGATTCCACTTTGTGATACGCCATCATTTGCTAAAACTTTCATGTATTCTTTAGGTTTTAAATTTGAATATTTTCTTAGGCTTTGCGCTCTAATTCTTTCATAACATCTACCAAAACCTGCACACTTTCCAACGGCAGTGCATTGTACATAGAGGCTCGGTAACCGCCCACACTTCGGTGGCCGTTGAGGCCGTTAATACCAGCTTCATTCCACATTTTGTCGAAAGTCTCTTTGTGCTGTGCATCTTTTAGGTTAAAGGTGGCATTCATGGTAGAACGGTCTTCTTTTTGGGCTACAAAACCTTCAAAGAGTTCATTTCTATCTATTTCGTTGTATATCAACGCAGCCTTTTCGTTATTATTTTTTTCTATTGCTGAAACGCCTCCAATACTTTTAAGCCATTCTAGAGTAAGCAAGGAGACATACACCGGAAAAACCGCTGGTGTGTTGAACATACTGTCTTTACCGATATGCACCTTGTAATTCAACATGGAAGGAATTTGGCGCGATACTTTACCCAAAATGTCTTCTTTCACCACAACTAGCGTGGTGCCGGCAGGGCCCATATTCTTTTGGGCACCCGCATAGATTAAATCGAATTTCGAAAAGTCGAGTTCACGAGAAAAGATATCACTGCTCATGTCGCACACCATAGGAACATTTACATCAGGAAAAGATTTCATCTGGGTTCCGAAGATGGTATTGTTGCTGGTACAATGAAAATAATCTACATCTGAAGGTACGCTGTAATTTTTGGGAATGTAGTTGAAATTTGCATCTGCTGATGAACCTACTTCAACAATATCACCAAAAAGTTTCGCTTCTTTGATGGCTTTAGAAGACCAAGTTCCTGTATTCAAATAAGCCGCCTTAGTCTCTAAAAGATTGTAGGCAACCATCAAAAACTCCAAGCTTGCACCACCTTGTAAAAATAGTGCCTGATAGCCTTTATCTACCAAATTCAAATGTTCTAACGCCAACATTCTGGCTTTCTCCATGACATTGACAAACGATTTGCTTCTGTGGGAGATTTCTAAAAGCGATAGATGTAGACCGTCAAAATTTTCCACTGCAGCTGCGGCATCTGTAAAGACGGAAGGGGGTAATATACAAGGACCTGCACTAAAATTATGCTTTTTCATAGGAGTAGATTTCTGTTATGCAAAGATTAAAAAATATGTGGGGTATGGCACGTTAAATAAATGCTAAGTATTTTAAGATCTTCAACTAAGCTCTATCAAGAAAGACATCGTGTCTATACCATCGGCGTAGTCGCTCAAAGCAGGTTGTTGTGCATGTCCGAATGGTAGCGCATCCGACGCTACAACACATTGTATTTTTTCACTATGCTCGGCTAAGCTCGCTTCAAGTTGCGCTTTGTCTTCATAATATTCATAGAATAACACAGCAATGGGAGATGCGTAACCCGGATCCTCTTTCAGCAGTAGGAATTCGTTATCTAGCAACTTTATGTTGCTCATCAAGTACACGGCTTTGTTATAATCGTAGTTGTTCATGTACTTGTGATTGTTGATCACGGCTTTCCATGTGTACATTCCGTTAAAGAAATGGTCCCAGTCATATCCCTTTGGTACATAAAATTTAGAAACATTTCTACAGCCCAATCCGAAATAGCGGAACACGTCATCGGCTAACTTTTCAATTTGTGCAGGAGTTTCATTTCCGTCTAGTATGGCAACACTATTTCTATTTTTACGAATGATATGGGGATACTTGCCAAAATAATGCTCAAAATATAGCGCGGTATTGTCACTGCCCGTGGCTATTACCGCGTCAAAATTGCGCAGTTGATCTGTTGTAAACTGTATGCGACCAGAAAATAAAGGAGCTACCGATTGTAGGTATTCCGCAAGAAAGGGCAGAAGTATTTTGTCATTCGACGATAATTTCACAGTAGCCGAGTGTCCGGCGATGAGAACGCACAGAAAATCATGAAAACCGACCAAAGGCACGTTTCCAGCCATAACTATAGCGACGGTCTTGCTGTCGTTTTGATCTGAAAGGTTATATGGTGCAAGCCATTTTTCAAGGTTTTCTTGTTGAAGCGCTACACTCCAATTCTGCAGTGCAAATCGGATATTATCTAGCGTAAACCAACCATTTGATGCACTGGCTCTAGATAAAACATCCTGCATTTTGTCAAAATAAGGGTCGTTTTGTGGCAGATTTTGGCTTTTTTCAAAAGGCTCAGCTGTAAACTGGCCAATGAATTGCCCTAAGGCGGCAAAGGCGTTAATTCTTTCTTGTATTTGCGTCATGTGTTTGGAGTTGCCGATGTTAGCCCTTAAATTTGCGCAAAGTTAGAAAAAGAAAAGACCTATGGCAATTATAATAACAGATGAATGCATTAATTGTGGTGCCTGTGAACCCGAATGTCCGAACACCGCGATCTATGAAGGAGCAGATGACTGGCGATATGCTGATGGAACCGATCTAGAAGGGAATATTGTTTTGCCTAATGGGAAGGCAGTAGACGCTACAGAAACGCAAGAACCTATTAGCGATGAGATTTATTATATCGTTCCGGATAAATGTACTGAGTGCAAAGGATTTCATGAGGAGCCACAATGTGCAGCGGTATGTCCAGTAGATTGCTGTGTTCCTGATGAGAATCACGTGGAATCTGAAGAAGAGCTGCTCGGTAAACAAGCGTTCATGCATCACGATTAAAGTGATCAAATAAAAACACCCGCTAAAGGCGGGTGTTTTTTTATTAAGACGTTATTTGTAGTTATATGTGAGGTCTACATTATAACGCGCTTAGATGTAGGGGCGATAGTCTATTTTTCCATCTTATCCTTCTTCATTTTATCATTCTTCTTCAACATCTTTTTAGTGTCATCGTCCATTCTGATTTTGTATACGTAGTTCATGACACCATCGTTGTCAGGATCATAACTTTCTACCACAAAATCTCCGTCTTCATTAAAGTATCCGAATGAATTTGTACCATCTTCAGTATATAGATAGTATCCTTTCTGTGAGGTAGGGTATAAGCGAGCAACTTTCACATCTCTTTCTTCACTATTCACTACATAGTATCCAGACTTTTCTGGCATGAATCGGTACGTTGTACCTTCGTTGTAGTAATCCACATCGGTGTTCACCTTGGTTGGCTCCATCACCGTATTGAAATTATGATAGCTTTGTCTCTCACCTAGGGCCAATTCTGTTTCAGCCTTAGTGCTAGTAGTCTTGGTAGTCACCTCAACACCTTCGTCATTCGTTACCTTGGTCTTCTTAACGGTTTCTACTTCGGTTTTGTTCGTGTTTTGTGCAAATCCGGTGGTAACAGCGGCTAATGCAGCAATCATCAATATCTTTTTCATGGTTTATGTGTTTATTGTTTAATGTTATAGAACAAATATAGATTTGATAGTTGTTAATAAGCGAGAAGAGGTTTATAAGTCTTTGCTAAAATCTTCTTTCGTCAGCGCGATTTAATATAAATTAACATAACAAATTGGTTGTCAATCTCCTTTGCCGAAATTTTGTACTTTAGTAAGATGCCATATTGGATGCACATCGGTATTTGGATTTTCGTTATTTACATGGCGATTAGCGTGCTTTTGTATTATTTACAAGATTATTTTCTGTTTAAACCAGAGAAACTGTCAAGCGACTTCAAGTTCTACTATGAAAATCAAGTTGTGGACGAATATAATCTTGAAACCGCCGATGGCGCTATTATTAACGGATTGCATTTTAAGGCACAAGAGCGAAGAGGCGTGGTGCTCTATCTTAAGGGAAATAGTAAGAGTATGAAGGGTTGGGGGAAGTTTGCAGTAGATTTTACACGTCATGGATATGACGTGGTCATGGTAGATTACAGGGGGTTTGGTAAAAGTATCGGCAAACGAACCCAAGAAAATATGAAAAGAGATATCCAATACGTCTATAACAAAATACGGGAACGGGTTAAAGAAGAATATATCATCTTGTACGGCCGCTCACTGGGTTCGGGTTTTGCTACAAAACTTGCTTCCATGAATCATCCGCGCATGCTGATTCTGGATGCACCCTATTATAGTCTCCTGAAAGTCACAGGGCGGTATATGGCTTTTATGCCGCTTTCGATTCTTTTGAAATATCCCATGCCTACCTATAAATGGTTGAAATACGTTCGCTGCCCAGTGCATATTGTGCATGGTACCAATGACACGCTCATCCCGTTCCAAAGTAGTGTGAAACTTGCAAAGGTAAACCCGGATATTACACGATTATGGCCGATTATTGGGGGCGGACATAAAGATTTGAATAATTTTGAATCGTATCACGAGATATTGAGCCATATCATCAATACCGAGCCTGAAAAAATCGATTTGTCTGCAACAAGCTATGCCGTGAAACATTCAGCCAAACGTAATTGAGAATTCCACTACATGAAAAAAATTTTTAAGGGTGTTGTTGTGATTGCATTGCTGTATGTTAGCACGATTATTGGGCTTTACATTTTTCAAGAGGAACTGATTTTCCTATCGGAAGAACTCCCAGAAGCACATCAATTTGAATTTAATCAACCTTTTGAAGAAATAACACTTACCACCAGTGATGGTGCAAAATTGCACGCAATCCATTTTACGGTCGAAGACCCCGTGGGGATTGTATTGTACTTCCACGGAAATGCGGGCACCTTAGAGCAATGGGGTACTATTGCGAGTCAATTTACCACAGCAAAGTACGATGTTCTGATGATGGACTACAGAGGCTACGGTAAGAGTAGGGGTGAAAGAACCGAAGATTTGTTATATCAGGATGCCAATAGATTTTATGAACAAGCGAAAATATGGTTTCCAGAAGATGAGATTACGGTATTTGGGCGATCACTTGGAACTACTTTTGCCACCTATGTTGCGGCCAAAAACGCACCCAAGGCTTTAGTACTTGAATCCCCGTTTTACAGTCTTACCTCGGTAGTGAAAACTAGGTATCCTATGTTACCGGTCAATCAACTTCTGCGATTTGAATTCAATACGGCTGCGTATCTAGAAGAGGTTCGTTGTGAAGTCACCATTATTCATGGTACGGAAGACGAAGTAGTTCCATTTGAACAAGGGAAAAGATTGGTGGCATTACTTCCACAGAGAGAAGTTGAGTTTATTGAAATCAAAAATGGCAAGCATAATAATCTCAATACCTATCAAGAGTATACACTTGCCATCAAAAACTTATTGACAAATTAATGGAATCGACCCATTAATTATCTGTCTTCTTTTCCTTTTTTACAGCCTTTGCTTGTTTTGCCTTACGCTCTGCAAATTTTTTGCGTTGTGCTTCAATTTGTTTTTGACGAGCTTCTTTTTCTTCATCACTTACGTTAAACACACCTTCCTTTTCAGCTCGCGCTTTAAGCGCCTTTCGTGCTTTTAACTTTGCTGCTTCGCGTTCGGCACGCTTTTTTTCTAGTATTGCCGCCGCTGCTGCTTTTTCTCTTTCGGCATCGGCTGCCATTTCATCTCTTGTTTTGGCATGGTCTGCATCAGCGTTTGCTTTTTGACTGTCGGCTTTTGCAGTACTGGCCTCTACTTTTTCCACTTGTGGAGTCTTTGCAGCTTTCTCTTCGGTCTCGGTTTGAGCAATCATACCAGCAGAAGTAACAAATACTGCGGCACAGGTTAAAATAAATTTATACATCTTGAAATCATTTAGTTGTTGTTGTAAACCTACGTTATTTTTGGCAGAATTAAAAGAAAAACCCCGATTTGAAAATCGGGGTTCTTAATGTGGTAGTACTTCGTATTAGTTAATTCCGTCGCCATCCGGATCTTTCTGCAATTTTGCCATCCCTTTTGGTCGTTTCATCAAAGCAGCTCTGCGTTTTGCCAATTCTTCCATCATGGCTTTTTTCTTCTGCTCTAGCAACAGTTTTTCTTTTTGTGCTTGCAGTTCCATGGCCTTTTTAGAAGCCTCTAGCTCCATGAGTTGCACTTCCTTTTTCGTGGCAACCATCTTTTTGTTTTCTGAGTTTTCCGTATTGGTATCACCTACCAATTTAGAAGTATCGGCATTTTTCTTTACCACGCTGGCTTTTTGATTCAAGTCGTCTGTGCCCTTCACCTCAATTACGTCAATCTCTTCGTCGGTGTCTTCAATCGTTTTCGTTGTAATTTGACTGTCGTCTGTCACCCGTACCGTTTTAGTTGTCGTTTTTTTCTGTACATCTTTTTGCGTCTGCGCTTGCACGCTACCGGCTATTAAAAATGCCAGTGTCAATATACCTAGTATCGTTTTCATGTTGATTAAATTTAGTACTATCAAATATAAAGCCTGTGGTGTTAAAGAAAGCTTAATACGCGCACAATGTTTTCCTATTTTAATTTGGCATTGCGAACCCTTCAAATTAATTTATTATAAATGTATATTTGCGCACCGAAAAAATACCGTTATGAAAGCAGGGATTGTAGGATTGCCCAACGTGGGCAAATCAACCTTATTTAATTGTTTATCGAATGCAAAGGCACAAAGTGCAAATTTTCCATTTTGTACCATTGAGCCAAACATAGGAGTGGTAAACGTTCCCGACCACCGATTGGTGAAATTGGAGGAGTTGGTGAAACCTGAACGTGTGCTCCCAGCGACTGTTGAAATTGTTGATATTGCTGGCCTAGTTAAGGGAGCTAGCAAAGGAGAAGGTTTGGGAAATCAATTCTTGGGAAATATCCGTGAAACCGATGCCATATTGCATGTGTTGCGCTGCTTTGATAATGATAATGTGGTGCACGTAGACGGAAGGGTAGACCCGGTAGCCGATAAGGAAACCATTGACATTGAACTTCAGTTAAAAGATCTTGAAACCACAGAAAAGAAGCTTGAAAAAGTGAAACGTGCCGCTCGTACGGGCAATAAAGAGGCACAGGCAGAAGAGGCGGTATTGCTTAAGATCAAGGAGCATTTGGAGAAAGGCATCTCGGTACGCGCCATTTCTTTTTCTGAAGATGAACGCGAAGATTTTGTGAAGCCATTGCAATTTATTACAGATAAGCCAGTAATGTATGTGTGTAATGTGGACGAAAATTCAGCGGCTACAGGCAATGCCTACGTAGAGAAGGTAAAGGAGGCTGTAGCAAATGAAAATGCCGAAGTCATTATTCTTGCGGTTGGTACAGAAGCTGACATTACCGAATTGGAAACGTTCGAAGAGCGACAAATGTTTTTGGAAGATTTAGGTTTGGAAGAACCCGGATCGGCCAAATTGATACGCGGAGCCTATAAATTACTTGATTTACAAACATACTTCACCGCTGGTGAAAAAGAGGTTCGTGCATGGACGATTCCGGTAGGCGCTACGGCACCTCAAGCGGCAGGAGTGATTCATACCGATTTTGAAAAAGGATTTATTAGAGCTGAAGTCATTAAATATGACGACTATGTAACATTTGGAAGCGAGGCCAAGGTTAAAGAAGCAGGAAAGCTAGGAGTTGAAGGCAAAGAATATATTGTAAAGGATGGGGATGTGATGCATTTTCGTTTTAATGTATAAGATTTAGAACAGTCGTAAAATAAAAAGCCCATCTTCAAGAAAAGATGGGCTTTTTTAATATTTTTTTTCGTTAGAATTTGAGTGACAAGGCCATTGCTGTGTATTCATCTCCCATAAATGTTCTACCACCAGTAGGGTAAACTGAAAGTCCGTCACTATTCGACTTTTTATGAAGCTCAGGCACTAAGATACCAACCCCGGCACCAAGCACATATCCTAACACCACATCTGTCAAAAAGTGTTGCCCTGCTGCAATTCTAAATCCGCCTATGGTCGCGGGAATAACCGCTGCTCCTGTCCACACCCAAAATTTGGCGGGAGAATCAGGATTGAAGTCGGCATAGGCCTTGGCCATAAAGAAAGTGGCAGTAGCCGCAGCAGCTACGTGTCCCGAATAAAAAGACCGTTGCCCATTGTTGCTCATTCTTCGATCTCTACCCGTCTCGCCAGAGTCATCGTATACATAGGGACGGCTCCGATCAACCAGGCCGGCAGTTATAGTGTAGGCGGCAGCGGTTGTAGCAAGACTTTCTAGGTACAGACCGAGGTACTGCGCCGTATGATCGTTTATTTCATCGTCTAAAAGCATGGCAAATGGTGCAGCAAAAGAGATGGCAAAAGGTATGTCGCTAATCTTGTTGGCCGATTCATTATTATTTCCAGCAGCCCAACGATCAATACCGTTGATGTCCGCTATGGCTGCATCCAAATCATTTTCAATACGCGCAAATTCATCGGGGTCTATATCGTCCTTGTTTTGGATCAAAAGAAATCCGGTTACTGATCCCCCTAAGGCGGCACCTGTCCAGATACCGTCACGTGTCCAGTCCCATTCATACGGGCTTTCACTTTTTTGGGCGTTTGCTGTAATTGAGATTAAAGCTATGGTAAGTATAAGTAGTTTTTTCATATCACGAAAATAGGGGAAGTTCAATATTGTTGTATTTGAATTAACATGTTGTTATATCTATTTTACCGAAACATTTACATTTGCTACAACAAATATGATAAACTTCCACAGACATACCGACCGTAGTATTATCGTAATTTTTACGATTTTCTTGATCATCTCTTTCATACTCTGCATGGACGTTCCCTTCTTCTGGGACGCGCAGTTAAAGGTGAGTCGTGCCAATTGGATTTATGACACCAATTTTCAGAATCTGATTGTTCCTACGGAAATCAACTCAGGACATCCGCCTTTATGGATCACCTTTCTCGCAGGTTCTTGGGCGCTTTTTGGAAAATCGCTTTGGGCTTCTCGATTGTTATTGCTCATTGTGAATTGGGGGGTATACTACCAATTATTATTGCTGTGTAAAAAACTGTTTTCAGAAAAAGTATCTATTTGGTTCTTCTTCCTATTATGTATTGAAGCCACATTATTAGCGCAGACCACCAGTTTGAATAATGATATGTTGCTGTTGTTCTTTGTGCTGTTATCTGCCAATGCAATCTTTGTGAATCGATGGTGGTTGCTAACGTTAGGTTTAATCGGACTTTTAATGACCAACCTCCGAGGAATCTATTGTCTTCTTGCACTTTTGATTATTCAGCTCATTCTATATAAAAAGCAGCTCATACCTGCCTCCAAGAAAATGGTTTGGGCATATCTCATCAGTGCTTCTGTATTTGGGACATTCGCTTGGTATCAATACTCAGAATTGGGCTGGACCATCATTTCCCAAAACAAAAGCTATGCTGAACACCGAAAAGTAGGATCTCTACGTCGTGTGCTGCATAAAGGAAAGTATTTTGTATACCACGCATTCGAATACGGTCGTGTATTTTTATGGCTACCTATTTTTGCGATGCTCTATTTGGCATACAAAAAATACAAGTGGAAGATGCCTTCCAAAATTATGATTCCATTGGTGGGACTTTCAGTATTCACCCTCTTATTTATCCTCGGTTTTGTTCCGTTCACCAACCCTATTAGTCCGAGATACTTAATGATCTGTTATATTTTTGGTAGCATCTTGTTCCTGAACCTGATTTTTGAATTAGCCATAAGTAAGGCGGTAAGACGAGGCTTGATCACGCTACTAGCTCTTGGATTTCTCACTGGTCATTTCTGGGTGTATCCCGCTACGGTAGATCAAGCATGGGATAGTTCGTTGGCGTATTTGAATTACTATCCTGTAAAAAAAGATATGATCGCGTATATCGACCAACAACAGATACCCGAATCTACCATTGGTACCAATTTGCGCATGAGAAATCTGTATATCGTACCTGCACGAGAACCCAATAGACAATTCGATTTTAAGAAATTGAATTTAGATGAAAATGACTACGTGCTGTTTTCCAATATGGAAAATGACACCTCCTTGGAAGACATCAACACTTTACGGTCAAATTGGATTGAAGTACAATCATTTTCACAATTGGGCATATTTATGACCTTGTATAAAAATCCAAAGCGCGACTGATTTTCTTAACAATTTTAGGCCCTGAATTGTTAATTACTTTCGGAAGTATCGGTTTCAGTTTTTCTGCTATAACGCTATATTTAACGCTTATTCAGCACGATTTATGGCAGAGACAAATTATACCGAAGACAATATACGTTCGCTCGATTGGAAAGAGCACATCCGTATGCGTCCAGGGATGTATATCGGGAAATTGGGCGATGGTTCATCCCCAGACGATGGTATCTATATTTTGTTGAAAGAAGTCATTGATAACTGTATCGATGAATTTGTGATGGGTGCCGGAAAGACCATAGAAATTCGAATCAAGGACAAAGAAGTAAAGGTTCGTGATTACGGCCGTGGTATTCCAT
>JAWWCH010000016.1:0-13524 GCA_033720575.1 Marinirhabdus sp. | reverse complement strand
TAATATTCACAATACACTTGCAATTCAAGCAGATTGGTGTCGCAAAAAAGATAATTGTTGGCCTTGTTCAGCTTTACATTTTCTGAACGAATTTGTCCAGCGGCAATGGGCAACACGTCGTGAACGGATATTTTTTGTCTTTCGCTGTCCCATTTTTTCTGAAGAAACGCTCGCATGTATTCGGGCACCCATTCGGTTTGGTAATGTTCCGCCAATTGCCGAGCTATGGTAGTTTTCCCTGTGGATTCGGGTCCGAAGAGCACAATTTTTATGATAGCGCTTTGTTGTTGTTCAGGTATTTCTTCCATGCGTAATATCCAGAGATCGCGATAAATGTAAAAATAAGATATTGAACACTAGTAAAGGTAAATCCCTTATAAAAGTAAAGGGGCACTGAAATGAGGTCACCCACAATCCAGTAAATCCAGTTTTCAATCTTCCGTTTGGCCATGAGCCACATCCCCACAAAAAATATAGCCGTGGTCAACGTATCCACATAAGCGGTCCAGTGATTCCATTTATCGAATGCCTGATATACCACAAAGACAAAAACCAAGGTGGCCATAAAGATCAGTACCGAATATTTTTTTTCGGCCTTTGTGGTTTTACTGATGGGGGTTGTATTTTCTGCATCTATCTTTCGCGTCCAAACATGCCAACCATAAACGCTCATGATAAAATAATAGGCATTGATCATCATATCACCCAACAGTGACCACTTTAGCAGTAGGTACACAAAAATGGCGGTACTGATCATTCCAGTTGGGAATACCCAAACTCTATTGCGCATAGAGAACACTACCGATAATAGACCAAAGAAAACAGCAATGATTTCAAGAATCACATCTACAGTGTCATATCCGGCATATTGCCCAAAGAGAAATTCAAAAATGTGGCTCATAGTTGCTTCTATCCGATTTTACAATCTTGATGTACAACAAGCCTTTGTCGACGGCTTCCAAAGCCGTTTTCATCTGGGTTTTAAGCACCTCCATCACCTCATCGTAGGGACCATAAACTTGCGTGCTTAACGGGTTTTCAAGTACGGTAAGCCCTGAACTCCGGAGGCTTTTAATAAAATTTATAATGGCAGGTTCAAAATCGTCCTGCAAGGGTGTAAGTGTGAGTTCTACAGAAATGTTCATAGGTATTCTTTATTTGTCAGTTTCCACTTGCTTGAATTGTTCTTCAAAAACAGTTCCCATAATAACCATATCGGCACCTGCACTATAGGCTTGTTGCAATTGACTCAAGGTTCTGATGCCTCCTCCCACGAGCAACGGAATCTCAACTTCTTCTTTCACAGACCTGATAATGGACTCAGATACTGGAGTTGCTGCACCACTACCCGCTTCAAGATATATGAGTTTCGCGCCTAACAATTCGCCCGCCTTAGCTGTATCCACAATCAATTGTACATCGGTCGGTAACATCGCGTCTGTACCCGTAACTCTTGCCACTGCAGATGATTTGCCTCCGTCGATTAAAAGATATGCGGTGGGCAGAACTTCTAGATTCGAGACTCGAAGTATGGGAACGGCCCGAACATGTTGACCAATCAAATATTCTGGGTTTCTGCCAGACAACAGGCTCAAAAATAAAATTCCATCAGCCTGCTCATCAATTTGCGAAACATCGCCTGGAAACAGAACAATGGGCAAATTAGATGCTTCTTTTAAGGCTGCAACCACCATGGCGGTTTTACCTTCTTCTACCGTGCTTCCCCCGACAAAGAGGTGGGTTGTATTGGTTGGTATTTCTTGTAAAAATTTTGCAGTCCCTTCAATTGAAAAGACATCAGGATCTATTAAAATGGCCAAAAGCTTTGTTTGGGTAGCCGCGGCGTCCAAAAATAGGGAATAGAGCTTTTTTGTCATTGTCGGGTTTCTATGAGTGCATAGGCACAGGTAAACTCTTCAAATTCCAGAAACCAGACTCTATAATGTTCTTCCTTTCCGTTAAAGCCTACTTCAGCAGTGGTTTCCATACTGTCCAACCTAAAATCTTCCACATAAATATGTTGCAGAAAACTCACTCCAGGGGTTGCAAAACTTTTATACAGACTTTCTTTAGCACCCCAGACCATGGTGAGTTTACGCATGATAGCATCGTCATTGGCCATGGTTCGGTATTCTTCAAGGGGGGTAAATTTATGGGCTATTTTTATAATTTTATGCCGCTGTTTTTCGATGTCAATGCCTACCTCAATATCACTGATAATAATTGCTGAAAAAATAAACGAATGGGTAATCGAAATATTCTTACCGTCCTTTAAGTGAGGTTTACCATTAGAATCGTAATACAAGTCTGAATCAACATATCCTTCCTCCTTCAACAAATGGCGAACGCTCATAAATCCACGACGGTGTAAATCGCTTTTCATTCCATCTACACGCTGTTTGCAATGTTCGGTGAGGGTGATTCCGTCCGAGAGATATTCAAAAGACTCTTCAATCTTCCAAATCAGCACCTTAGCCTTATTTTCTATTGTTATAGTTTTGTAAAGCGGCATATTTTCTCGCGAATATTGTGTATTTTTGCAGTCTGAAAATGTAACAGAAACCGCATAAACTTATTAATTCAAATATAATAATATGTCTACGAACACAGTGCCTTACACGGCGTATAAAGTAAAAGATATTTCATTGGCAGCTTGGGGCCGAAAGGAAATTGAGCTGGCTGAAGCAGAAATGCCGGGCTTGATGTCTTTACGCGAAGAGTATAAGAATGAACAACCCCTAAAAGGCGCGCGTATCGCAGGATGTTTGCACATGACCATCCAAACTGCCGTACTTATTGAAACCTTAATTGAATTGGGAGCAGAAGTGACTTGGAGTTCTTGTAATATCTTTTCAACCCAAGATCAGGCTGCAGCCGCCATTGCTGATGCAGGAATTGCAGTGTATGCATGGAAAGGGATGAATGAAGAAGAATTTGATTGGTGTATCGAGCAAACACTGTTTTTTGGTGAAGACCGCAAGCCGTTGAACATGATCTTAGATGATGGTGGTGACTTAACCAATATGGTTTTAGATCGCTACCCTGAGTTGGTAGACGGCATCAAAGGTCTTTCAGAAGAAACCACCACAGGAGTACACCGTCTGTATGAGCGTATGAATAAAGGCACGCTACCGATGCCGGCAATTAACGTGAACGATAGCGTTACGAAAAGTAAATTCGACAACAAGTATGGCTGTAAAGAAAGTGCCGTAGATGCGATTCGTCGTGCAACCGATGTGATGCTTGCCGGAAAACGCGTTGTAGTTTGTGGGTATGGTGATGTTGGAAAAGGAACCGCCGCTTCATTTAAAGGAGCAGGGAGTATTGTTACCGTAACCGAAATTGACCCAATCTGTGCCCTACAAGCGGCAATGGACGGGTTTGAAGTGAAAAAGCTAGAAACCGTAGTTGGAAATGCCGACATCGTGATTACCACAACAGGAAATAAAGATATCGTTCGTGGAGAGCATTTTGAAGCCATGAAAGACAAGACTATCGTCTGTAATATTGGTCACTTTGACAATGAAATTGATGTTGCTTGGTTAAAGCAAAATGCTTCTAAAGATGAGATCAAACCTCAGGTAGATAAGTATACCTTGAACGGTAAAGACATTGTTCTTTTAGCTGAAGGACGTTTGGTGAATCTAGGTTGCGCAACAGGGCACCCTAGTTTTGTGATGAGTAATTCATTTACCAACCAAACCTTAGCGCAAATTGAGCTATGGAAAAACAGCGATAAGTACGAAAACAAAGTTTATATGCTTCCGAAGCACCTTGATGAAAAAGTGGCAAAATTGCACTTAGAGAAGATCGGTGTTGAACTTACTGAGCTTAAAAAAGATCAAGCCGACTATATTGGTGTTGATGTTGAAGGACCGTACAAGCCGGAGTATTACAGATACTAACATTTGTGCTGAGTACCGCTCAGCTTCATAGTAAAGCGAACCCCCTGTCTAAAATGCAGGGGGTTTTTTATTTGTAGTGCTTTTTTTACTGGCTAGAAATGGAATGCTCTGAACCCCCGTTATAGTGCGACTTGGCACTATAGTTGTTCTATATACTAAAGATGATCCTCATTCGTTTTAGCTTTATGAAATGTAGCACTTCCGTTCTTACGGCGTTCTTCACTGTTGTGTGCCTCTTAGCAGGAAGCGCAGAGCCTTGTTTTTCTCAGAAACGGTATATTATCAAAAAAAAGAGCGTTGATCGGCGCGCCGCAAAACCCGATGCAAATCAAGCCATTCGTACTTTGGCTACTAAAATAACCCGTGGAGCCTCTTCTGATGCCCAAAAAACTGAAGCGATCTTCAATTGGCTTGCTACGAATATTGATTATGATAATGAATTACGGTTAAACACCACGCTTCAAAAACAAATTTACACTACTGAAGACAATGTCATGTTGCACGCACTAAAACGAAAAAAAGCCTTGTGCGGCGGGTATGCCTTTTTGTTCAAATCTATGTGCGCAGCAGTGGGGGTAGATGCTGCAATAATTCATGGGTACACAAAACAATCGCACCAACAACAGAAGGTGATTGGAGATCCCGAGCACACTTGGAATGCGGTCTACTTAAATGGAGAATGGAAGTTGTTGGATATTACGTGGGCAGTGAGCCACGGTAGCGCTAAAAAACCACAACGGTTTTGGTATCTCACCGAACCTTCCGATTTTAATCGTACCCATGTGCCCCAAATTGCCAAATGGAAATTGGCAGATCAGACCGCTACAAAATAAAAATCCCCAGTTGAATTGATCAACTGAGGATGCAAACTATAAACAATCTGTTTGTACTATGCTTCTCCGTGAGGAACGATAGATACGTACGATTTGTTATTTTTCTTCTTGGTAAATTTTACCACACCGTCCACTTTTGCATGCAATGTATAGTCTTTCCCAGCATATACATTTTCAGCAGGATGGTGCTCCATACCACGTTGTCTTATGATGATGTTCCCGGCAATAGCCTCTTGGCCACCAAAAATCTTCACACCTAAGCGTTTCGATTCTGATTCTCTACCGTTTTTAGAACTACCAACTCCTTTTTTATGAGCCATCTTGTTTCGGTTTTAGGTCCCGTTTCAAGAACGGGATAAGGTTATACTTAAACGATTGAAAGATTACTTTCTACCGCCGTCTAATTTTGCTTGTAAGGCCTCTAATTCGTCCCACTTGCCATCTGCAGCTAATTGTGCTTGCTCTGGCCAAGTATCGGTAACTAAATGTGCCAATCTTGAACTTGCTTCAGTTAAGACTTCAGAAAGTTTTTCTGGTTTCGTCTTTGCTACTTTTGCAAAAGTATCAATTCCGGCTGCAACCATAGCTTCCATAGCTTTTGGCCCAACACCTTCAATTTTCTTAAGATCATCAACGCTTGCAGATTTTTTAGGAGCTGCTTTTTTGGCTGGTGCCTTTTTCGCTTCTGCCTTTGGAGCTTCCGCCTTGGTTTCTTTTTTAGGAGCTTCTTTAGCTTTCGCTGGAGCTTCCTTTTTTGCCTCTTCTTTCTTTGGAGCTGCTTTTTTCTTTGCTCCAGAAGATGCAATACTTTCAATTACGATTTCAGAAAGGGATTGTCTGTGACCATTCTTTACTTGGTACCCTTTTCTTCTTTTCTTCTTGAAAACAATAACTTTGTCACCTTTAAGGTGTCTTAAGACTTTAGCTCCTACAAGAGCACCGTCTATAGCCGGGGCGCCGATGGTAATGTTATCTCCGTCACCTACCAAAAGAACGTTGTCGAACTCGACTTTCTTACCTTCTTCAGTAGCTAAACGGTTCACAAAAACCTTTTGGTCTTTCGCAACTTTAAATTGCTGCCCTGCTATCTCTACAATTGCGTACATAGCGTAACGTTTAGATGTTTATTTGATATTAAAAACCCGCTTCTTTCCAAAGCGGGTGCAAATATAATTTTAAAATCTTAATCTACAAAAGTATTACACGCTATTTTACAGGGTGTTTCGCTTGCCATCGGGGGTATTCCAAGAATCTTTTAATAACTGCATAAATGCCAAGGTAAGCACTACAGAGGTTGAGAGCCCCATCAATACTAATGAAATTAGAATGACAAAAGTGCCGCTGTCATAATTCAATCTCCAAGAATCCAATATATTTTGGGCAAACTCCCTATCAATCTGATACATGTTCAATGCCATAAAGGCCACAAAAATCATCGTGGCAATTGCACCTGACATAAATCCAATTTGAAATCCCTTCTGATATTTGAAGCGGTCTTTTTGCGATTTGTATTTTTTGAGTGCCATCAATATTCCAGCGCCATATATTACGCCATTTGCAGCACTTAGCACAGGATATTTATGAAGCCCTAGAATTTTAGTGAGCACGAAATAAACAATGAGTCCGACGGCAATTAGTACGCCGTATTTGATATAAATCTTAGACATGGGTTGGATTTTTATGAATGTTAAATTTCGGAAAAAAAACCAATACTGCTCCCCAATTTAACGATACCTTATGTTTTTCTGGGCTTCTTATTGCCCAAATACACCCCAAATAGTATAACCGCAGCCGCCAATACTTGCCATATCCCAAATGTCTCCCCGTCTATGAGTCCCCAAAAAACCGCTACAATTGGCATGGTGTAGGTCACTGAACTTGCGAACACCGGGCTCGCAATTTGCACCAATTTATTGAATAGTACTTTCGCTATTGCTGTTCCGAATAAAGAAAGTACAGCCACATATACAAATGACGTTTGCATTTCTGCAGAAGAAAAAATGGCTTCGAAGAATCCCGTTAACCATAAAATTACTAGAGCGGGCAATACAATGAACATGAAATTACCTGTGGTCACGGCTAGTGCGCTGATGTCATTCAGGTGTTTTTTGATGATGTTCACATTAAAGGCATAGCCTACCGTCGCCATGACAATAAAGAGACTATACCAATAGTTTTGATTTGGATTGAATTCAGCTCCCGCCAAAATCAACATAAATGTACCCACAAGGCCTATAATCACTCCAATTAACTGATATCTTGACGAAGCGATTCCGAAAATGAGTACCCCTATGAGCAGCGTCATGATCGGGACAATACTGTTCAACATGGAAGCAACAGCACTATCGATTTCATTTTGGGCCATAGCAAAAAGGAAGGGTGGAAAAAATGAAGAGATAAAGCCAGAAATAGCGATCCATTTCCAATGGTGTTTTTTAATCTGGGCCACACTTTTATACCCAACCGAAAACAGGAAAATGGAAGTAAGGACTATTCTGAGCGATCCTAATTGATAGTCGGTTAGCCCGATCAATCCCTTTTTTATCAAGATGAACGAACTTCCCCATATCAAGGAGAGGATTGCCAAATACCCCCATTTTGCACTAGCACTTGCCATAGATGAAATTAAGTGCAAAGGTGGTTCAAAAATTCAGAAATTACGAATTGGTATCAGCTTTTATTCTTTCCATTGGATGGTCTCCATGATATGCCTAATATCTTTCCGTAAATACATCACAGCCGGGTAAATGGAATCATAATTGGGCTTTGCGTTAAAGTAGAGTGAGCCCGTGACAAAATGGTTGATGCTATCTGTCACATAGAACTGTGATTGGGTTGCCGCATTTCCATCAATGGCATAAAACATCCCATACACCTTATTTAAAGTATCTACCCTGGGTTGCTCGAAAATGGCCTGGGCTTTTATGTTGTGCTCATAGGTCAACTTTTGGGCATCATACAACAGTGAATCTAAATTCTGACCGTTAATTTTTTGGTAGGTCACATAAACGGTGGCATTCATTAGTGGATATTCCAAATTTATACCACAGCGTGGCTTCACCTCTAACTCACTCACAGCGTTCTTCTCAAAGTCGTACGGACAGTCTGTGTTGGTCATTTCGTAGGTGGCAGAAGGATATTCCAATCGCAACATGGCAGACGGCTTCACCACTACTTCGTCATCACACGATGAAACTGATAAAATTATAAGTAAAACTATAAGGAACCGCATACTAGGTGTTAATCGACAGTTTGATTTGCTTTATTCGTTTGTTGTCGAAGGCTTCTATAGTAAACGCATACTGGTGAAATTTTAGTACTTCGTTCTGTTTTGGAAACCCTTTCGATATTTCAAGCAAGAATCCCGCCAAGGTTTCGGCATCACCCTTTACATCTTCAAAAATTTCGGTGTCTTCCAATTTGATCACCTTATAGAAATCTTTCATCGGCGTTTTTCCTTCAAACACAAAAGTGTTATCGTCTAGCTTTGAAAAAATCAGATCTTCGTCATCAAATTCATCACTGATCTCGCCAACAATTTCTTCGATAATATCTTCTAAAGATATGAGTCCGCTGGTACCACCGTACTCATCCACGACAATGGCGAGGTGCATTTTCATTTCCTTGAACTCATTGAGCAGATCGTCCAATTTTTTATTCTCGGGCACGAAGTAGGCATCGCGCACCAAACTCGGCCAATCTAGCGTTTTACGCTCAATATACGGCATGAGATCTTTTACATATAAGATACCTGTGATGTTGTCGATGTTATCCTTATATACAGGAATACGCGAATAGCCGTTGCTTATGATTTCGGGCATGATATCCCTGTACGCGGCATCCTCATTGAGCGCAAAGATGTCCATTCTCGGTTTCATCACCTGTTTGGTATCAGTATTCCCGAAGGTCACGATTCCCTGCAGGATTTTTTGCTCTTCCTTGGTAGTGTCTCTATCATCTGTTAATTCTAGCGCCTGTGATAACTGATCTACACTTAAATTGGATTTCTGCTTGCCGAACTTCTCTTCAATAAAAATGGTTGCCGACCGCATGGGTAAACTAATAGGTGAAAATAATTTATCAAGTACACTCAATGGGTACGCCATAAAGACCGCAAAGGTGAGCTTATTTCTGCTTGCATAAATTTTAGGTAAGATTTCGCCAAACAACAAAATCAAAAAGGTAACCAACACCACTTCTAGTATAAATCGAATATTAATACCAAAATATACTGCATCAATAGTTCTGAAGAAGGTATCACTAAGCGAAGCAAAAAGTAACACAATGGCAATATTGATCAGGTTATTGGAAACCAAAATGGTGGCCAATAATTTTTTGGGCCGTACAAGGAGCCGTTGCACTATGGCGAGTTTCTTCGACGGATTCTTCTCTTCTGGGCTATCAAAATCTGTAGGCGTCAGAGAAAACAGTGCCACTTCAGCACCTGAGATAAGCGCTGAACACAGTAAGAGTATAACAAGGAATACCAAACTGAAGATTTCAGGATACGCCAGGATTGAAATTAATAAACTCGGGGGTTCAGGGTCCAAATTTTAAAGGTTTAGATACACTTAAAACGGAAGATCGTCATCTTCCTCTGCCTGGGGCTGCTGCACATGTTGTTGTTGTGCAGGAGTTTGAGCGGAATGTTGGGAACTTTGTTGGGAAGAAGAAGTCTCCTGCCCAATTCCGCTCGCATCTTTTGGCGTCAAAAAGGTGAAGTCGGTACACTGAATTTCAGTACTATACCTATCCTTTCCCTGTTCGTCTTGCCATTTGCGGGTTTTCAGTCTTCCTTCAATATACACCTTATCGCCCTTTTTCAGGTACTTCTCACAGATCTCTGCACCTTTATTTCGCACTACTATGTTGTGCCATTCGGTGTTGGTTACCCGCTCACCCGTAGTTCTGTTGGTGTAGGTCTCATTGGTTGCCAAAGGAAAGCGACCAATGCTTCCGCCACCATCAAAATAGTGCATTTTTACTTCATCTCCCGTGTGGCCAATCAACATGACCTTATTCAATGTTCCGCTCATAAGTTTTGTATAATGTACAAAGGTAAATTATGTTTTAAAGATACTAAATTTTTCAACGCCTATTCGGTGGGAAAATATTAGGAAGCGGATTGAAATCCATCAAAGTCTCGAATAAAATTGCCTATTAGAATGGGAACAGGATAGCGCTCAACTTGAGAAACTGGGATGCGGTCGGCATCTATACTCGCAGATCGAACAATCCAAAAGGTAGTGACCAGATGTTGATGCGACAGTTTATGAACCACCGGAGTGTCATTATAGCGAATGATTTCAGAGGAATCCAACAGTGCTGCACCGTAGTTCGCGGCAAATTCACTGACAAGTTCTGCTTTTGAGAGTTGCTTGGCAGCCTCTATCTTCGGAAATTCATACAATCCCTGCCAGATACCCGATCCTTTTCGCTGCTGCAATTTGGTGGTGTTATCTTCGGCCAAATAGACCAAGTAATTGAAAAACCGTTTTTTTACTTTCGTTTTTTTCAATTTCTTGGGCAATTCACCTACGCGACCGCTTTGAAATGCAGCACAACTATCAGCAAAGATGCAGGAAGGACAATCGGGGCTTTTCGGAACGCAAGATCGCGCACCAAACTCCATTATTGCCTGATTGTAGGTGCCTGGCTGATCAGGATCTAACACCGATTGGGCAAGTTTTTTAAAATCCTTTATACCTTTAGTTGAATTGATGGCCGTGTCTATTCCGAAATACCGAGAAAGCACTCTATAGACATTGCCATCTACAACTGCTGCCGGTTCACCATAACATATAGAAGCGATGGCGCTAGCCGTATAATCACCCACCCCTTTTAGTTGCAATAGCCCATCGTAAGACTCAGGAAAAACGCCATTTAACTCATTTGCAACAAATGTTGCCGCAATACGTAAATTTCGGGCTCTGGAGTAATATCCAAGCCCTTGCCACAATTTTAGCACTTCCTCTTCTGAAGCAGCGGCAAGGTCTTCTACGGTAGGATAGGCGCT
Source organism: Marinirhabdus sp. (assembly GCA_033720575.1). Classification (GTDB taxonomy): domain Bacteria; phylum Bacteroidota; class Bacteroidia; order Flavobacteriales; family Flavobacteriaceae; genus Marinirhabdus. Next base: position 2,770 of record JAWWCH010000016.1, on the reverse strand, counting down.
CACAAAGGATTCGTAATACGGAAGCCCTTGAGCCACTCGTGTTTGCTGCAGAATAATTTCGGAAAGCCAAATACGATACGGCTCATTTGTTTTTCGCCAAGGTAAGTCGCGCTTGTTTTCTAAGTACCACGATATGAGCTTTTTAGTAAATTGTGTGTTGTTTTTCACCATGCGGCTAAAGTAGTTGTTATCTGTTTAAATTTTAATAGATTAAGAGGTTAGTATTACAAATTAAAATGTGTATATTTGCGACCTCGAAAAATAAACCTATAATACCCAATTTAAACTTATATTACAATGACGAAAGCAGATTTAGTAGCAAAAATTTCAGAAAAGCTAGGAATGGAAAAAGGAGATGTACAAGCTACTGTAGAAAGTTTCATGAGTGAAGTAAAAAATTCATTAGAATCTGGAGACAACGTATACCTACGCGGTTTTGGAAGTTTTATTATCAAGACTAGAGCCGAGAAAACTGGTAGAAATATTTCAAAAAATACAACCATTAAAATCCCCGCACATAATATCCCAGCATTTAAGCCTGCAAAAGTTTTTGTTGAAGGCGTTAAAACCAATGTTGAAGTAAAATAATAACCTGTTCCTCTTTCAGGAACATTTAAACATACAAGCATATGCCAAGTGGTAAAAAAAGAAAAAGACATAAGGTAGCGACGCACAAGCGCAAGAAAAGAAGACGCGCTAATCGCCACAAGAAAAAGTAGTGTAACACTACTTTTTTCGTTTAAAAAACAAACCGTTCTTTGAAAATGAAATTCGAACTTAGTGTTATGTACTAAGGTCGGGTTTCGACGGGTAGCCCTAACACGGCACTAAATCCTGTGATAAATTATTGTTTAATCCATTTGTTGCGCCTTTGGCGTAATGATTAAAATCAGAAATCGTGAGCTACGAATTATTTATTAGATCCAGTTCACAAGAAGTTGATTTTGCCCTTTTAAAAGATGGAAAACTAATTGAATTACACAAAGAAGAAGACAACAACAAGTTTACTGTTGGCGACGTGTTTATCGCCAAGATTCGGAAAACTGTTCCCGGTCTCAACGCAGCCTTCGTCAATGTTGGTTACGAAAAAGACGGCTTCTTGCACTATCACGACCTCGGTCCGAAAGTGCTCTCTTTGTTGAAATTCGTAAAACGTGTAAGCACAGGTAAACTTAAAGACTATACTTTAAAGGATTTCCCATTTGAAAAAGAGATTGATAAACACGGGAGCATTAACAATGCACTCAAAAACAATCAATCTACTTTGGTACAAATCGTTAAAGAACCTATTTCCACCAAAGGACCTAGAATTAGCAGCGAGCTTTCAATAGCTGGTCGTTATATTGTATTGGTACCTTTTTCAGACCGAATTTCTATCTCCCAAAAGATAGAATCACGCGAAGAAAAAGAACGGCTCAAACGCTTAATCATGAGCATACGGCCTAAAGGATTTGGGGTCATTATACGAACTGTAGCAGAGGGCAAAAAAGTAGCAGAACTGGATAGAGATTTGCAAAATCTCGTAGATCGCTGGACAGCGATGTGCAAAAAGCTACAAGGGGCGCACCACCCTAGCAAGGTGCTCAGTGAGTTAGACAGAGGAGCCTCTATCATTAGAGATGTTTTCAACGACAACTTCACCAATATTTGTATTGATGATGAAACCCTCTATACTCAGATTAAAGATTACGTAGGAGAAATCGCTCCCGACAAGGAAAATATCGTCAAACTATACGATTCTAAAGTACCCATGTACGAAAAGTTTGGTATTGAACGACAGATAAAAACATCCTTCGGAAAAACCGTATCCAGCAGCAGAGGAACCTATTTGGTTATTGAACATACAGAAGCCATGCATGTTATTGATGTTAACAGTGGTAACCGTAGCAACAAAAGCAACAGCCAAGAAGGTACTGCACTAGAAGTAAACATGATTGCCGCTACCGAGGTAGCACGACAGTTACGCTTACGGGATATGGGCGGAATTATTGTGATTGATTTTATAGACATGGCGCGAGCCGAAAACAGAAAGAAACTCTACAACCACCTTCGCGATGAAATGAAGGAAGATAGAGCCAAACACAAGATTCTACCACCAAGTAAATTTGGGTTGATACAAATTACCCGCCAACGTGTTCGTCCAGAAATGAACATCAAAACACGTGAAGACGCTCCAGGAATGGAGTCTGGCGAGATTGAAGCTCCCATTACTGTAGTGAACAGAATTACCGAGGACCTGAAACGGCTCCTCAAAAAAGACTATAAAAAGATAACCTTAAACACACATCCTTTTATAGCGGCCTTTTTGATTAAAGGCTTTCCATCTGTGCGAACCAAATGGTTCATGGAGCACAAAAAATGGATCAAAATCCAACCAAGAGATGCTTACACGTATCTTGAATACCATTTTTATGACAAAAATGGCGACGAGATAAAATAATACCTAAAGCCCCTTTCTCCCGATAGCTATCGGGATCGGAAGGGGCTTTTTTTTGGGCATTCCCACGCCCTAGGCGTGGTCGGGCTTTCGGCAGTCGCTTCCCGATAGCTATCCGGGAGAGCTCCAACAGTGCCTCTATCCCTAATGCAATTCTCCAACCTCAATATATTCGCAACTAGTTTCAGCTTCCCTAATATATTCCTCTAAAAAATAGTATTTTCCAAACGTGAAAACCCACAAAACATATACATTAGACGAAGCTAAAGCCAAGCTAGAACACTACTGTGCGTATCAGGAACGCTGCCATAAGGAGGTACAGCAAAAATTACG
>JAWWCH010000015.1:0-13700 GCA_033720575.1 Marinirhabdus sp. | reverse complement strand
CTTCATCTATTTTGTATGATCGAAAATAGCCGATGCGACATTACAGCATCAACGAATTCTTTAGGATGAATATAAATTGATACTTGAAGTTTCGTTAAATAAATATTAATCGTATTTTTGACACCGAATTAACACCAACGACTTTCTATGGACACTACTGTTGCAAAAACAGGAACCGAAGGAAAAACCTGGGGCGGAGGAAACAGACCGCTAAACGCAAGCTACGGCAAAATGATGATGTGGTTTTTCATCGTTTCAGATGCTCTTACCTTTTCAGGATTTATCGCCGCATACGGTTTTTCAAGATTCAAATTTATAGACGCATGGCCTATCGCCGATGAAGTGTTTACACACGTTCCCTTTTTACACGGGGTTCCTGCGCCGATGTATTATGTGGCCTTCATGACGTTTATTTTGATTTTTTCTTCTGTTACCATGGTTTTGGCAGTTGATGCCGGTCATAAGATGCAGCAGAAGAAAGTAATCTGGTACATGTTTTTCACCATTATTGGCGGTGCAATTTTCGTTGGTTCCCAAGCTTGGGAATGGGCTACCTTTATCAAAGGAGATTATGGTGCTGTTGAAACCAAAGGTGGTAAAATCATTCAATTTTTGAACACGGAAGGTGAGAGAGTCGCGATTGCAGACTTTGCAATTAATATTCCTGGTGCTCGAGAAGTACACGAAGAAAAGAACGGCATTTGGTATGAAGCCGAAGAAACCCAGACTACATTTTCATTTGAAGAAGTGAAGGCAGGATTCTTGGCGAACGATAATTTATTGGTGCGTACCCAGTACTATGATGAAAATGGAGAGCCAACAGTATTGAGTCGTGAAGCATCTATCGATAAAATTGTTAATGATGGTCGAATAGTGGTTGAAGGTGCAAACCTAAAACACAATGAATATGGACATCCGTTGTTCGCAGACTTCTTTTTCTTTATTACAGGATTCCACGGATTTCACGTATTCACAGGAGTGCTGATTAATATCATTATCTTTTTTAATGTGATTATTGGAACATACGAGCGAAGAGGAAGTTATGAAATGGTAGAAAAAGTAGGGCTTTATTGGCACTTTGTTGATTTAGTTTGGGTATTCGTATTTACCTTCTTCTATCTGGTTTAATAAAAAAGTACGTCTGAAAATTTAAAGACTTTACAAGAATGGCACACGATCATAAATTAGAAATATTTAGAGGCACACTCAAGTTCAAGAGCAATGTATCCAAAATTTGGGGAGTGTTTGTTTTTCTCTCTATTGTTACCATCATCGAGGTTGCTCTCGGAATCATCAAACCTGAGTTTTTAACCGAGAACCGTTTTCTGGCAATGAAGTTGTTGAATTGGGTTTTTATCATCCTTACGTTGGTGAAAGCGTATTATATTACTTGGGACTTCATGCACATGCGTGATGAAAAAAGTTCATTGCGCCGCGCCGTAGTATGGACGGGGGTATTTTTGATTTGCTACCTAATTCTAATATTACTGATTGAAGGTGACTATATTTATGAGGTTTATAAAGAAAACTTCATCAAATTCGACTTTTAAGAGTCTGTTCAAACGCATATATGACCCCAACAATTTTGTTGGGGTTTTTTTGTGCTTAAAAGTTGGTCAAGCTGTTGTTGGGATGTATTTTTGCACAGACAAATTTTAAGAGCTATTTCGTTCTTTTTGTGAGTGATTATGAAGAAATATATTATTCTTTCCATCTTGTTCTTATTGCCCATTTCGGTATATCTTTTCTTTGCTACCGGTGTTAATAATTTTGTCAAATTGCCGATTCTTACCGAGGACGTACTAGAGCTGAATGCATTTGTGGATATTAACGGTGATGTTGTCCAATTAGAAAATAAGATTACAGTCATTTCATTTTTCGGAAATGATATCGAATCCAAAAAGGCAAATGCCTTCAATCTGGCTCATAAAATCTATAAGAAAAATTATCAGTTCGACGAATTTCAATTTGTCACTTTAATTACCTCAGAACAAATACAACAAGCAAAAGGGCTTAAAAGCGAACTTGAGGCGATTGAAAACCCTTCCAATTGGCATTTTGCAGTTGGGGGAGAAGAGGCGATTGAAGAGTTCTTTTATTCCATGGGGACCAACGGGGCACTGGATGAATCATTTGGAACCGATAAAGTATTTGTTGTCGATAAACAGCGAAATTTGAGAGGTCGTACCGATGATGAAGATGTAGGCAAGTTATACGGATACGATGCTTCGAATTATGCTGAAATCAACAACAAAATGAGCGATGATGTTAAAGTAGTTTTGGCAGAATATCGCTTGGCACTCAAAAAATATGCATCAGACAGAGATATATAATTCATGAAAAAAAGCAATTATTCATATATCGGAATTTCCTTTGTCATTCTTTTGTTCGGAATCATTTTTCTGCCAAAAATCCTAAACCGGATCAGCAATGATAATGTAGTAGATTCAGACCGCCATAACTTAGAACGCAACTCGAATACCTCGGACACCTTGGTTTTTATTGGCGATGAAAAGCAAGTGCCCGCTTTTGAGTTTGTGAATCAGAACAGCGATACCATTACCAATCAATATTATGAAGGTAAGGTGTACGTGGTAGAATTTTTCTTCAGCACCTGCCAAGACATTTGCCCGATCATGAACAAAAACATGCAAAAGGTGGCGAAAGCTTTTCCAGGGGATAAGGTTGGTATAGCGTCGTTTAGTATTGACCCGACCTATGATACGCCGGAAGTTCTCAAGGCGTATGCAACTGCCTATGGGATAGAACATCCGCATTGGAATTTCCTAACAGGAGACAAAGATGATATTTTTAAACTTTCTAATGAAGGGTTTAATCTCTATGCCGCAGAAGGTATGGATGAGGAAGATCAATTTCAGCATTCCGGCTATTTTGCGTTGATTGATGAAAATGGAAAAATCAGGTCTCGAATTGACGAAAATGGTAATCCGATTATATACTACGATGGGCTCTCTGATGAAGGTGTAGAAATGCTTATTGAAGACATCGAAAAATTATTGAATAACTAATGGAAAAGACAGCTAAGAAATACAACGTTTGGATTTGGATATTGTCGATTGTGATTCCGATTGCGGTCGCTGTTTTATTTACCATCCGAATTCCCGGGGTTGAACGCCTAGGATTTCTACCGCCAATTTATGCTACCATCAATGCCGTTACAGCACTGTTGTTGGTTTTATCCGTAATGATGATCAAACAAGGGAATCAGAAAATCCATGAATTATTGATGAAAACGTGTATTGTGCTCTCGGTACTTTTCTTGGTGATGTACGTGGCATACCATATGACTTCAGACGCTACATCCTATGGCGGCGAAGGAACACTTAGATACGTGTATTTCTTTATTTTAATTTCCCATATCCTGCTTTCCATAGTGGTCATCCCCTTTGTGTTGATCACTTACGTTAGAGCCATTACCGGAAATTTTCCACAGCATAAGAAAATAGCTAGAATTACATTTCCATTGTGGTTGTATGTTGCTGTTACTGGAGTGATAGTGTATTTAATGATTGCACCATATTACTAGTATGAAAACAAAATGGATGTTACTACTTATTTTTTCTTTGCTCTTGGTGCTGCCAGCCGAAGCGCAATGCGCAATGTGTAGGGCCGTTTTGGAAAGTGAGGAATCTGGTACGGCTGCGAAGGGTATCAATAATGGAATAATTTATCTCATGCTGATCCCATATCTCTTGATAGGAGGAATTGGATACGCTATTTATAGGATGAGACAAAGGGCCAAGGAAGAAAATTAACAAAATCTTCACATTTATTACTGTAATAAACGCGTTGATTGATAGTCTTATACTCAGACCGAACCATCAATCCCCTAGAGACTTACATTTATTAACACGGGTAACTGCCAAAGAGTGGTTATTTTTTAGCGATAGAATACACGAATGATAACAATTAAAGGCCTGCACAAATCTTATAAAATGGGAAGCAATTCGCTTCACGTGTTGAAAGGAATAGATTTTAACGTGAAGGAAGGTGAAATGGTGTCTATCATGGGGTCTTCTGGTTCCGGGAAATCTACTTTGTTGAATATAATCGGCATGCTAGATGAAGCCGATGAGGGCACGTATCACTTAGATGGCAAACACATCAAGAACCTAAACGAAAAAATTGCAGCAAAATACCGCAACCAGTTTTTGGGCTTTATTTTTCAGTCTTTTAATTTGATCAACTACAAAACAGCATTAGACAATGTGGCTATGCCATTGTACTACCAAGGGGTGAAGCGAAACGAACGAATGGAGAAGGCCGCACACTACCTTGAAAAAGTAGGTCTGGCCAATTGGGCCACTCACTTGCCCAACGAACTTTCTGGAGGTCAAAAACAACGTGTGGCCATTGCTCGCGCACTCGCCAGTAGTCCAAAAGTGCTCTTGGCCGATGAGCCAACGGGAGCCTTGGATACCAAAACGTCGTACGAGGTAATGGAGTTGATTCAACAAATCAACGATGAAGGAAAAACGATCTTAGTGGTTACCCACGAAGACGATATTGCGCACATGACCAAACGAATTGTAAACTTAAAAGATGGCATTATCATAGACGATAGTGAAATTAAGCAAGTACGTGCGGCGAATGCCTACCAAAAAGCAATGGAACATGTTTAGTGTAGAGCGTTGGCAAGAAATATTCGAGACCATCCGTAAGAACAAGTTACGGACCTTCCTAACAGGGCTCTCAGTAGCTTCAGGTATTTTCATCTTGGTCATCTTACTTGCCATTGGGCAGGGGATGCAAAACGGTGTGGCGAAAGAATTTGAGCAAGATGCTGCCAATCGAATAAGCGTTTGGACGGGTGTGACTTCCGAAAGTTTTAAAGGTTTGAATCCTGGTAGGCGAATTCAAATGGACAATCGCGATTATGAAATGGCAGAAGCCAAAAACCTCGATGATCTTGAATTTAAATCGGGTGTGTATAGTATTTGGGGCGGAATGACCACCTACGGAAATGAAAGCGGTAGCTACCGAATTGAAGGTGTACGCGGCGATTATCAATTCTTGGAAAATGCTAGCATGATCAAAGGTAGGTTCATAAACGATAGCGATCTTCAGAGTTTTGAAAAAGTGGCGGTCATTGGTAACCGCGTATACCAAGACCTGTTCAAACAAAAAAATGCCATAGGGGAATACATCAAAATTACCGGAATTCAATTCAAAGTAGTGGGTATTTACAGTGACCCAGGTGGGGAACGCGAAGAAACAAGAGTTTTTATACCGCTTACTACTTCACAACGTATCTATAATGCAGGGGATGATCTACGAAGCTTGGTTTTCACCTTAAAGCCAGAAGATAATTTTGATAAAGCTTTGGCAGCTTCCGAAGCCTTCAGCGCACAATTGGAATCGGATCTCAAAACCAGACATAGTATCTCACCAACCGATGAACGAGCAGTTAATATCAATAATTCTTTAGAGAACGCAAAGCGCTTCTACGACCTGATGAACATGATTCGATGGTTCTTCTGGGGCGTGGGAATTTGTACCATCATTGCAGGTGTGGTAGGCGTAAGTAACATCATGCTGATTATCGTAAAAGAACGTACCAAAGAAATCGGCATCCGCAAAGCCATTGGAGCACAGCCGCTATCTATTATAGGGATGGTACTTCACGAATCTATTTTTGTAACGGCTATTGCAGGGTTTGTCGGACTTATTTTTAGTTTGTTCTTATTGGAATTGGTTGGACCCTACATAGAAACCGATTACATCAGGAATCCATCGGTAGATTTTGGAGTGGCCATTACTACCGTGATCATTCTTATTGTAGCTGGTGCTTTGGCCGGATTCTTCCCAGCACGCCGCGCAGCGAAGATTAAACCCATAATTGCACTTCGGGATGAGTAAGATATTCAGCAAAGACAGTTGGGCCGAAATCATCGAGGCATTGAGCAGTAATTGGTTCCGAACCTTACTTACCGCATTCGGTGTGCTTTGGGGGATTTTTATTTTGGTAATTCTCTTGGCCGCTGGAAACGGATTGGAAAACGGGGTAAAACAGGGCTTTGACGGTATGGCAACCAACTCCATGTTTATGTGGTCTCAAACAGCGTCTAAACCCTACAAGGGGCTTCCAAAAGGAAGACGCTATCGCTTTAAAATAAGTGATGTAGAGGCAATCAAACAATCTGTTCCAAACTTGAAATATGTTTCGCCACGAAACCAATTGGGCGGATTTAGAGGAGCCAATAATGTGACGCGCGGACTCAAGACCGGAGCGTACAATGTATATGGTGACTACCCCGAAATTATTGAACAACAACCCATGGATATTACTGCCGGACGTTTTCTGAACTATTCAGATATAGAGGAAAAGCGAAAAGTTGCGGTGATTGGCGAATCGGTAAAAAAAGGACTATACGATGTGGGCGAAGAGGTGTTGGGTACCTATATCAAGATCAACGGAGTGAACTTTATGGTGATTGGAACCTATACTAAGAAATCAAATAATGGCGGGGATGCCGAAGAAGCCCAAAAGGAAATCTTTGTTCCTTTCACTTCCTTTTCTCAAGCATTCAACATGGGCGAAAATGTGGGTTGGATGGCCATAACAGCACAAGACAACTCATCTATCACGCAACTCAAGCCTCAGGTGTTCGATGTTATAAAAAGCAGACACACCATTCACCCCGAGGATGATAGAGCGGTAGGGCACTTTGATTTATTTGAAGAATTCAGCAAGATCACCGGTTTGTTCACCGCCCTTAACTTTGTGGCATATTTTGTGGGAATTTTGGTATTGCTTTCCGGTATCATCGGAATTAGCAACATCATGCTCATAGTAGTAAAAGAACGCACCAAAGAAATTGGGATACGTCGCGCCTTAGGGGCAACCCCATGGAGCATTCGTGCACAAATATTATTAGAATCTATTTTCTTGACTATTGTTTCTGGTATGGCAGGCATTATTTTGGCGTCTGCAGTATTGGCTTTGGTCAACTACGCTATGGAGGGTATGGATACCTCAGAAATGATGTTCTTGAATCCGAGTGTAAATATTGGAGTAGTGCTGGTTGCACTTACCATTTTGATTGTCTCTGGGCTGCTTGCCGGATTAATCCCGGCTCAAAATGCCATCCGCATTAAACCTGTAGACGCTTTACGAACCGACTGATACAAAACAACTATTAAGAATTACAATTACGATGAAAAAATCTGTTACCATCATTATCTTAGTTTCAATCGCCGTGTTTTTTACCATTGCCATGGTATGGCTATGGCAAAAAAATGCCGAAGACCCGATTACCTATGAAACCGAAACGCCTAGTACGCAAACTATCGTTCGAAAAACTGTGGCAACGGGAAGTATTGTTCCGAAGGAAGAAGTACTCATCAAACCGAATATCTCAGGCATCATCGATGAAATATTTGTAGAAGCCGGGGATATCATCAAGCGGGGCGATTTAATCGCTCAGGTAAAAGTGGTGCCGAATGTATCTTCATTAACAAGCGCAAAAAACAACATTAATTCAGCAAGTACTCAAGTGGAAACGGCACGATTAGCGTTGGAAAGTCAGCGTAGCATATACAATCGTCAGAAAGAATTGTTCGATAAAGGTGTGATTTCTGCTAATGAATTTGATCAGGCCCAACTATCTTTCAATCAGGCAGAACAGCGATACAATCAGGAAAAAGTGAACTTAACTGGCGCACGCCAGAATTTTGATATCATCAAAACAGGAACTACTAGCGGATTGGGAGCATCGGCAAATACCGAAATTAGAGCCACTGTGGCAGGTATGGTCTTGGATGTGCCTGTAAAAACTGGAAATCAAGTTATTGAAGCAAACAACTTCAACGACGGAACCACCATCGCTACCTTGGCCGATGTGGATAAAATGATTTTTGAAGGTAAAGTGGACGAAAGCGAAGTGGGTAAAATTACAGAAGAGTTACCGCTCGAAATAACCGTGGGAGCCATTGAAAACAAAAAATTTGACGCAGTGCTCGATTATATCGCTCCAAAAGGAGTAGATGAAAACGGCGCTATTCAGTTTGAAATTAAGGGAACGCTAAAGAAGCAGGATTCTACCACCTTTATACGCGCCGGATTGAGTGCAAATGCTTCCATTATTTTAGCCAAAGCAGAAAATGTTCTGGCCATTCGTGAGGCTTTGGTACAATACGACCCTAAGACAAAACAACCGTATGTAGAAGTGGCTACAGGCGATCAAGAATTTGAACGCCGTGATATCGAACTAGGCATTAGTGATGGTATCAACGTGGAAGTCAAAAGTGGTCTGTCCAAAGACGACCAAATCAAAGTATGGAACCAATTAAAGGCTCCTGCACAATTTGGCGGAAGATAATTTTTGCGGTGTTTCTGTAACACAATCTCTAATTAAAAGACGTATACTTCAACTACAATCAGTCATGAATAAATTTGGAATTTTAGTTTTATTAATTTTTGTCGGACTTTCGGCACAAGCTCAGAATAAGCAATGGACGCTCAAAGAATGCGTTCAACACGCGCTAGAGAATAACATTTCAGTAAAACAGAGTGAGTTGGATCTTCAGGTGACTGAGGCTGAAAGATTGTCTGCAGTAGGAAATTTTATACCGAGTCTCAACCTGTCTGCCAGTGTTTCTGAAAATACAGGTTTGAGCTTTAACCCAGTGACCAATAACGCCCAAACTACCACCTTTTTATCTGCTTCTGGTCGGGTAAATGTTGGGTATACCTTATTTGATGGGTTGCGAAATGTACGCCAGGTGCAAAGGGCAAAGTTGTCTAAGCTTGCGGCACAATACAACCTAGATAAAATGAAGGATGACATTGCGCTCTTTGTTGCCAACGCCTACCTTCAGGTATTGAACAATAAAGCCAATTTGGCCACCGCAAAATCCCAGAACTTAGTTACTATTGAACAGATAGAGCGCACCAATGCGCTGGTAGATGCAGGAACGTTGCCCAGAGGTGATTTGTTGGAAATTGAGGCAACCAATGCAAGTGAGCTTCAGAATATTGCAACCCTAGAAAATGCCGTAACGGTATCGCTGATCAGTTTGGCACAGTTGCTCTTGATAAAAGATTATGAATCGTTTGATATTGTGGATGAAGGTTACGAGGTAGTGACCAATGAGATTGCTGAAAAGCCAGTGTCAGAGATCATCGCTGCTGCCGAAGAAAACAGGAGTGAAGTGAAAATTGCAGAGCAGAACGTAGCGTTGGCTGAAAAAGACCTTCAGATTGCAAAAGGAGGCTACCTACCTACCTTGTCGGCCTTTTTTGGGTATGATACCCGATATACTGATGCAACCAGCTTTGCTCAGATACCAGACCCAGACAATCCAACGAGTATTCAACAGATTGGCGTAGTTGAGGAAACAGGACAAGCGGTTGTTGGTGAATTTCCGAACACCATCGGTAGAGAAATAGGGGCAGATCCGTTCATCGACCAAATCTATCAGAACGATGGAATTTCATACGGACTTCAATTACAAATACCGGTCTTCAATGGGTTCCAAGTGCGCAGCAATGTTATGCGTAGCAAAGTAAACGTGGAACGCGCTAATTTTCAATTGGAGCAAGCAAGACTCGATCTTGAAAGTAATGTCTATCAAGCTTATGTAGATGCCAAAGGGTCACTGAAGGCCTATGAAGCGGCCAAGAAAGCACTCGAAAGTCAAGAATTGGCCTACCAATATGCGAAAGATCGCTATGATGTGGGGCTTACCAATGCATTCGATTTTAGCCAAAGTAAACTGCGTTATGACAATGCTACCATTGCGTTGAACCAAGCCAAATATGATTATATCTTTAGATTAAAAGTGTTAGAATTGTACTTTGGAGTTGAACCAGCCGAATTAAAGTTTTAATTATGAAAAAAGGACTACTTTGGATTTTAGTAATCATCGGAGCTATCGTTGTTTTACTACTTGTGGGAAAGAAAATGGGCCTCTTCGGAAAAGGAGGAAATTATAAGGAAGTAGAAACATCCGTTATTCAACCTATCGATATTACTGAAACTGTTGCTGCTACGGGGAAAATTCAACCCGAAGTAGAAGTCAAAATATCTTCTGAAGTTTCCGGAGAAATCATCGAACTTCCTATTAAAGAAGGTCAGCAAGTTGAAAAGGGAGATTTGCTGGTCAGAATAAATCCTGATCTGATCCAAGCCGCTGTGAGCCAATCGCAGGCCGGATTGCAAAACGTGCGCGCACAACTTTCACAGGCAGAAGCCAATTTGAAGAACAGCAAAGCCAACTACGAGCGCAATAAGGCGCTTTTCGATAAAGGCGTAATTTCTAAGTCGCAGTGGGATCAAACCATTGCAGAATACGAGAGTGCTCAGGCCAATGTTCAATCTGCCTATTATAGTGTGCAAAGTGCAGCAGCCAATGTGAAGCAATCGCGTGATAATTTATCTAGAACTAGCATTTACGCCCCCATGAGCGGTACCATCTCGCTGTTGGCGGCAGAATTAGGTGAGCGCGTGGTAGGAACCGCACAAATGGCGGGTACTGAAATCTTGCGAGTGGCAAACTTGAGCAACATGGAAGTTGAGGTAGATGTGAATGAAAATGATATCGTCAAGGTAGCTGTTGGTGATAGTACCATAGTTGAGGTAGATGCCTATTTGAAGCGCGAGTTCAAGGGGATTGTAACTGAAATAGCCAATTCGGCACAAAGCACCCTAACCGCAGATCAGGTAACGAATTTCAAAGTTAAGGTACGCATCTTGCCAGAGTCTTATTCTGATCTAACCGAAGGAAAGCCAGAAAGCTATTCCCCTTTTAGACCGGGCATGACCGCTACTGTAGACATCATAACGAACAGAAGAAAAAATATTATAGGTGTGCCCATCAGTGCCATCGTCATCAAAACAGATACCAGTGCTAGTAGCAAGCCCAGCCGTTCAAGTGACGCTACCACCCTTTCTGATGAAAAATATGAATGTGTATTTGTAAAGGAGGGAGAAACAGCAAAATTAAAAGTGGTAAAAACTGGAATTCAAGACGAATCGAATATAGAGGTGCTCTCTGGTTTAAATGAAGGGGATGTGGTTATCACCGGACCGTATAAAACAGTGACGAAGACGCTGAAGGCGGGTGATCAGGTAATGGTAGCCCAGGAGGAAACCCAGAACAAAAAAGAAGACCCGGAAGAATAATGGTAATACTACTTTGTTTAGAAACGGCAACCACAAATTGTTCAGTAGCGCTTTCAAAAGATGGAAGCGTTATTGCATTACGGGAAGATACGAGCAAGCAGTATAGTCACGCTGAAGTGTTGCATGTGTTTATAGAAGAAGTTTTAGCAGAAGCAAAGCTATCTTCTTCAGCCCTCGACGCGGTTGCTATAAGCAAAGGCCCGGGTAGCTATACAGGGCTTCGAATTGGGGTTTCAGCAGCAAAGGGATTGTGCTATGCTCTTGGTATTCCTCTGATTTCAGTACCGACCTTGCAAATTCTTGCCCATCAAACCAGTGTTGCAAATTATGTTGTCCCTATGCTTGATGCGCGAAGAATGGAAGCGTATACGGCCGTGTACGACACAAAGTTTGTACAAATTCGCGACACCAAAGCTGAGATTATTTCAGGACAATCTTTTGATGAATATTTAGCGAAGGGCACGGTTTGCTTTTTAGGTAGCGGGGCGCAGAAGTTTCAGGAACTTTGTGATCATCAAAATGCGATTTTCCAAACGGACGTGTTGCCTTCCGCAAAAGATATGATTGGTATGGCAGAAGAAAAATTTGAAAATAAAGAATTTGAAGACGTTGCGTATTTTGAACCCTTCTATCTCAAAGATTTCGTCAAAGGATAAAGAGCTTATAAATCGGGGTTCTTCAAGCTGTTGAAATACACGATTGCCGCAACCAAATCTTTCTCAACGTTCAAGTCTAACTTGTTCTCTCGAACAAAATCTGACATCACCTCTTTATTCTTCCCAAAAACATTTAATTTTTTATTGCGGGATGAAGGTAACTCGTAAAATTTTCCATTTTTGGTTACCAAATAGTACACGGGTTTGTCAATAAACTGTGCTTTTACACCTCTGGTAATCGAAGTTCTAGCTGGCTTGGCAGGGATAAATTTTTTATGGAGTTTCTTGAACACATCCACTTTAGGACCTTCGTAAAGTACTTGGAAATATCCACCCCCTTCAATACCCCCTTGATACGGAACAAAGACAAAAATAACATCCTGAATTTTAACAAAGATATCTGGAGACTTCGTTAAAGGTCTAGCGTTTTCCGTGGAGGTGCTCAGCTTTTCTTTTACCTCAATTTCATCGGCTATGGCGTTGTAGCGTAATGCCACGTTCCTCGCAAGTAACTTCGTGTCTTGATACACGCTTCCTAGTAGATATTCGGGATTATTGTATGGCGTGCCAATGTAACTATCGGTTTCCGTGTAATCCACAAATTTATCTTGCCGTTTGATGTACTCATCCAATTGAAATAGACTACTTACAAACCTTCGGTTTGCCTCTTCTTGTCCTGAAACAGGTGCTGCCATTAAACAGCATAAAAGAAATATGTAAATGGAATTGCGAATCACTAATACAAGTTTAAATAGTGCATTTCAGCTGGTTATCGTAAATATACTTTTATAACTGCATAACGACAAACGAGTTGCGCTGAAAAAGTAAAGTTGCTATCGTATTTTATAAATGGAGATATGTAGCAAACAATGTAAGTAGCTGTAAAACAATTATATAAAAACTTTTATCAACGAGTTGCCTGTGAACGCTTTAATACCTACCTATAAAATCCTACCTTTATTCATAACGGAATGGTGACTTATTCGTGCCAATTCGAATCCCCTTTTAATCCGCTTAGGCGCCTGTTTTATTTAGATACAATAACGTAACCACCCTTTATGAATCTTCGATTACTTTTTCTGCTCCTTTTAGTATTGGTTCAGCACGTGTGGGCGCAAGAAATTGGGGAACAAGATTTGAAGAACCAATCGTACGAAGAACTTATCGAACTGTTCGATAATAATATCAATGATACGGTTACAGCCAGTACTATTGCAAAGCAATACATTCTAAAGGCACGTATGGATGACGATAGCACGAAAATGGCGCGAGGATACCAAAGACTGGCCTTCGTCTCTTCCAAATCGGATGCCATTCGATTTTTGGATACTACCATAGCCTTATCTAAAAATAGCGATCATCCTAATTTTCCAGCAGTAGGGTATCTGTTTAAGTCGTATTACTTGTACAACGCAGAAAAATATGAAGAAAGCCTTCAAAATGCTATCATCGGGTATCAGTTTGCCAAACAAAAAAACAACATTGATCAGCAGATTACCGCTTTGCATCAAATCAACGGGGTAAATGAACTCTGGGGGGATTACGAAAAAGCATTAGAAACTGAATTGCTGACAAAGAAGTTGCTCTTCGAGAATAGAAATTCTGAGCTTTTCACCGATAATTATATTGCCTCGCTAGAAGGAATAGGAAATTGCTATGCGCGGCTCAATAAGCCAGATTCAGCATTGGTATACTACAATAGGGGTATTAAGGAGTCGTTAAAGAACGGCGATACAATAACCTATCATGCTTTTGTATCCAAAACCGGAAACGCCTTATATGTGAAAGGCAAATATGACGCAGCGCTAGACAGTCTCCAAAAAGCGCATGAGTATAAGGAGTATTTCATCAATAGTTATGATACGTATTACAATTATTATATGGGGAGCATATTCTT
>JAWWCH010000014.1:0-13852 GCA_033720575.1 Marinirhabdus sp. | reverse complement strand
CATACAAGTAATCAGTAATCAATAGAACACATGAGCAAAGTAGGAGTTATTATGGGCAGCACCAGCGATATGCCGGTGATGCAAGACGCCATAGAAATTTTAAAAGGGTTTGATATTGAAGTGGAGGTAGATATTGTCTCTGCCCACCGTACCCCCGACAAACTATTTGATTATGGAAAAAACGCGCACACTCGGGGCATTAGCGTGATTATTGCTGGTGCCGGCGGCGCGGCACATTTGCCGGGTATGATCGCCTCTTTATCACCGCTACCCGTGATTGGGGTACCTGTAAAATCGAGCAATAGTATTGATGGTTGGGACAGCGTTCTTAGCATCTTGCAGATGCCCGGTGGCGTACCTGTAGCCACCGTGGCGCTGAACGGCGCCAAGAACGCAGGAATTTTGGCAGCACAAATTATTGGAAGTACTGACAAATGTGTGTTAGACAAAATTTTGGCCTATAAAGAAGGTTTAAAATTAAAAGTGGAGGAAGGTGCCAAATCGGTACGTAATAACAACTAATTGATTGCCCGACCAAAAATACCAAAATCTAAGAATACCTACAACATGAACAACCCCCTATTACAAGATTTCGATACCGCCCCTTTTTCTCAAATTGAAAACCAACATTTTCTACCTGCGATTCAACAATTGATCGCCAGCACCAAAGCAGAAATCGATGCCATTGTTGACAATTCTGATGCTCCAACCTTCCAAAACACAGTAGAAGCACTTGAAAATACCGGGTTGCGATTGGATCGGGTTACCAGTATTTTCTTCAACTTGAATAGCGCAGAAACTACCGAAGAAATTCAAAAGATAGCGCAAGAAGTGTCTCCGCTATTAACCGAATTCTCAAACGACCTGTTATTGAATGAAGCCTTGTTCGAACGGGTTAAGAATGTTTATGATAACAGATCTGCATACGACTTAAATCCAGAGCAAACCATGCTATTGGACAAGCAGTATAAGAGCTTTGCCCGCAACGGTGCCAATCTTTCGGAAGCCGAAAAGAAACAGCTACGCAAAATTGACGCAGATCTCAGCAAACTGAAGCTCACTTTTGGAGAAAACGTTCTGGCCGAAACCAACGCCTATGAAATGCACCTCACCGATGAGAATGACCTGGACGGTCTCCCAGAGGGTGCGAAGGAGGCGGCTGCTGAAACTGCCGCAGAAAAAGGAAAAGAAGGTTGGATCATTACCCTCGATTACCCCAGCTACATTCCGTTTATGAAATATGCAACCAATCGCGAGCTGCGGAAGAAATTGTCTTTAGCGTTTGGAGCACGCGCCTTTCAAGACAACAAAAACAACAACGAGGAGAACGTTTTAAAAATCGCCAACTTACGCCATCAGAGGGCACAACTGCTCGGATATAAAAGTCATGCACATTTTGTGCTGGAAGAGCGTATGGCTGAAACCCCTGAGAAGGTAGAAAACTTTCTCAACGAACTCCTTGTAAAGGCAAAACCTGCTGCAAAAAATGAGTTTGATGAATTGGCAGCATTTGCGAACCAAACCGATAATATCGAACAACTGCAAAAATGGGACAGCGCCTTTTATGCCGAAAAATTGAAGCAGCAAAAATTTGACCTGGACGACGAAAAACTGAAGCCCTATTTTCAATTGGACAAGGTAATTGACGGGGTATTTACGGTGGCTCAAAAATTGTACGGGTTACGTTTTAAGCTAGACGAAAGCATAGATACGTACCACAAAGACGTGAAAGCCTATCGCGTCACCGATGCTGAAGATGTTTTGGTGGCGTTGTTTTATGCCGACTTCCACCCTCGTCCCGGAAAACGTGGTGGTGCATGGATGACCAGTTACAAACCTCAGCAGAAATTCCATGGCATCAATGACCGTCCGCATATTTCAATAGTATGCAATTTCACAAAGCCAACACCAACCACGCCTTCCCTGCTCACGTTTAACGAAGTGACCACTTTATTCCATGAGTTTGGGCACGCCTTGCACGGAATGTTAGCCAATACCACCTACAAAAGTTTGAGTGGCACCAGCGTGTACTGGGATTTCGTGGAATTACCGAGCCAGATCTTAGAGAATTGGTGTTACGAAAAAGAAACGCTGGAACTGTTTGCCACCCATTATAAAACAGGAGAAGTCATACCGATGGAATTGGTAGAAAAAATCAAAGCATCGGCCACCTTTCACGAAGGCATGCAAACCTTACGACAACTCAGTTTCGGGATGTTGGACATGGCATGGCATGGAAGTGACCCATCCGCTATCAAGAATGTTAAATTGTTTGAGACGGAAGCATTCAAAGGAACACAACTATTCCCTGAAACTCCCGAAACTTGTATGAGCACGGCTTTTAGTCATATCTTCCAAGGCGGGTATTCGGCGGGCTACTACAGTTATAAGTGGGCTGAAGTTTTAGATGCCGATGCCTTTGCCTACTTTCAAGAAGAAGGCATTTTCAACAAAACCGTAGCCGATAAGTTTAAAAATTTTGTGTTGAGCCAAGGCGGAACGCAAGACCCAATGGAATTGTACATCAAGTTTCGTGGGCAAAAACCCAATCCGGAGGCACTACTAAAGCGTGCCGGCTTGATTTAAATGCTATGATATGAAACAGTTTTTATTTGTATCGCTACTTTCATTTGCCGCTGCAGTAGGTTGCAAAGACTCAAAGCCAGATTCGGAGCGCCCAAATGAAAAAGTAGTTAAAGAAGCAAAGGCTTCCCAGAATTATTCGTTAATCCAAGGAACTTGGCGCAACGTTGCCGATACGCTGAGCACCCTTGTTTTTAAAGATAGTACCACCACAAACTATTATGAAGGATTGGATACCGGTAAAACTGTGGTGTATTCCATTGGAAATAGTTGTCAAAACAACCTTCGCGTTACTACTACTGAAGAAGACAAGTACATTTCAACAGGCGGCACTACCGGAGAATGCTATTACATTGAGCAATTGGACGATGACAATTTGGTGATGCGATTCATGGGAGCCGATATCCTATTGCGCTTTATCCGTGTTCAATAAACTCTTCACATTCAGTGATTTCCGAGGCAAGCAAAATAGTTTCTTTGGATTGCCTTTATTTACGGAACTTTCCTATTTTTGGTAAAATTCTTGAATTGCTATGCAAGAAAACCGATTGGACCCCACGAAGTGGGTAGATGCCTATTCCGATTACCTATACAATTATACTATTGTAAAGGTGAACGATCATGAAGTGGCACAAGACCTCATTTCCGAAACCTTTCTGGCAGGGTTGAAGTCGGCTGAAAATTTTAAGGGCGAAGCATCGGAACGCACTTGGCTCATTTCTATTTTAAAACGGAAGATCATCGATCACTATCGAAAGAAAAATTCAAAGAAGGGGAAAGCGGAAGTACATATTAAATATTCAGATGAAGACGCTGAGGGAGAATGGCTCGAAGAGCGAGTAAGCGATCCTTTCGACCGTACTGCTGAAGATGCCATGGAAAATGAAGAATTGGGCATGGCAATCATGAAATGTCTAGATACCTTGAACGAAAAACAAGCAGCCATCTTTAAGCAGAAAACCATAGACAATTTTGATACCGAAGCCATATGTAATGAATTCAATATCACTCCGTCTAACCTCTGGGTGATTATCCATAGAGCGAGAACCGCTATGGCGCAATGCCTTGAAAAAAGTTGGCTAAACTAAGTTATGAAAGTATTTATCCCATGTGACGAAGCAAACCATACCTGTGATAAAAACCAGTACAGGGAAGCTTCTTTTCTAGAATTGATCAAGTTGAACATCCACTTGATCTATTGTCGTGCATGTAGAAAATATACCGCACAAAATACCAAATTGACGAAATTGTTCAAAAAATCAGATCTTAAAACGATGCCTTTAGAACAAAAAGTGGCCATAAAAGAACGGTTACGTCAAGAAATGGCGAAGCAATAGCCATAGACCACACCAAACGAGTGGGATGCCTTCCACCCAAAAAGAAGCGAAATATGCTCTTGGCTTCTTCTTGGACACCAGAATGGCTGCGCTGCAAAGCAACACCATACAGATCAAGGACATAAATTCTACCACACTCACATATTCTTTCCAGACTTCCAAGAACAGAACAACTAATAACAGTACGAATCCGAGTACTTTTGTTTTTTTCACACCCATTTGCTGTGGAAGAGTCCGAAGTATTGGCCTGTCATACCGTAAATCTCGAATTTCAAACGGGATAATAAGTACCAACACCAATAACGTACGTTGAAAAAAGGTGATGGCCACCTCAGTATCCAGCCCTCGTCCGTCGGCCGCAACAGGAATCATGACCGATGCTCCAGCCCAAACCAAGGCCACGATTAATATTTTCATTCCGGCAAAACTCCTTAAATTCTTCTGTTTCATCAACGGTACGGCGTAGAAGAGCGTTAAAAGGCCAAATCCTGCTGCAGTAAAAAGTACTTCCAACGGAACAAAAAACACTGAGAACAACAACACCATTCCACATAGACCTGAAAACACTTGAATGGCGCGTAAGCTTTGAGCGAGACTACGATGGTGCAAACCCGCGACTTTTGCGTACTTCACAAAATTGTATCCGGTCACACTTCCGAAGAAAATAAAAAGCCAAACCGCAAAAGGAAGGTCTAAATCAAACTCCAATACCGTAACGGCAGCCATGGCTGTCACTGCAAAAGCTACGTGAATACTGGCATTGATATAGAACTTAAAGACTGAAGATAGAACTCCCATATGGTAAAAATAAACATTCGGTTAGTAAGTTGTCTTTTTGGTTGAAAAGTTGCCGTGTATCAACTGCCAAAATGGTTTCCTATTCGCATAAAAATCAGTAATTTTGCCCCTCCTCTAACTATAATATGACGAGGCCTAACGTTTGTATAATTTAAAACCTTTCGGTGTCCCGAAATCCTATTTATGAACACAGATTCTTTTGCACTTAGACATATTGGCCCACGCCCAAGTGATCTCCCTGAAATGCTTAAAACCATTGGGGTTGAATCGATGGACCAATTGATCTATGAAACCATTCCCAGCGATATTCGCTTAAAAGAAGATTTAGCATTAGACAATGCGATGAGCGAACAAGAATATCTTGAACACATCACCGAACTTTCTACAAAGAACAGGGTTTTTAAAACATACATTGGTTTGGGTTATCACCAAGCCATCACGCCATCGGTAATTCATCGTAATATTCTCGAAAATCCGGGGTGGTATACCGCCTATACTCCGTACCAAGCTGAAATTGCACAAGGTAGATTGGAAGCCTTGTTAAATTTCCAAACGATGGTTAGCGATCTTACCGGAATGGAACTCGCAAACGCCTCCTTACTGGATGAAAGCACAGCTGCCGCTGAAGCGATGTCACTATTATTTGCCGTTCGCGAAAGAGACCAAAAGAAAAATGGCGCCAATAAGTTTTTTGTTTCAGAGGAAATTTTGCCACAAACACTTTCCTTATTGCAAACTCGTGCCATCCCAATGGAAATAGAATTGGTAGTGGGTAACCACGAAGAATTTGATTTTTCGAAAGAGTTCTTTGGAGCCATACTTCAATATCCCGGTAAAAGTGGATTGGTGTACGACTACAAGGAATTTATTGCCAAAGCCAAAGAAAACCAAATTAAGATTGCTGTTGCTGCTGATATTTTGAGCTTGGTGAAATTAGAATCGCCAGGTCATTTCGGGGCAGATGTTGTCGTAGGAACCACACAACGATTTGGTATACCACTCGGGTATGGCGGACCACATGCCGCGTATTTTGCCACCAAGGAAGAATACAAGCGTAATATTCCTGGACGAATCATTGGAGTTACCAAAGACGCCAATGGCAACAGAGCTTTGCGAATGGCTTTACAGACACGTGAGCAACATATCAAAAGGGACAAAGCAACCTCTAATATCTGTACCGCACAGGTTTTATTAGCGGTTATGGCAGGCATGTACGGCGTATATCATGGTCCGGAAGGACTCAAAAATATTGCCTCTAAAGTGCACAACACGGCTGCCACTTTAGCAGATGCCCTAGAACGTTTGGGCTACTACCAAGCCAATGAAACCTATTTTGACACCATTGCGATAAAAACAGACGTCTCAAAAATTGATTTCCGAGCTATTTCTGAAGGAGTAAATTTCTATTATCCCGATGAAGAGACGGTCTCGATTTCAATCAACGAAACGACCACGATTTACGACATCAATAAAATTATTGGAATTTTTGCTGAAGCCGCCAGTGTAGATCGTTTCTATATTTCAGAACTACAAGAAGGCCACAAAATCCCCAAAGCTGTAGCAAGAAAGACTGAATTCCTTCAAAACGAAGTATTCAACAGATACCACAGTGAAACCGAATTGATGCGCTACATAAAACGCCTAGAGCGAAAAGACCTTGCATTGAACCATTCTATGATTTCGCTGGGTTCTTGTACCATGAAACTGAATGCCGCTTCAGAAATGTTACCACTCAGTGACCCCATGTGGGGAAATGTGCATCCGTTTGTACCTACAAACCAAGCCGGTGGCTATCAATTTATGTTGAAAAAACTTGAAGAGCAGCTTACTGAAATTACAGGTTTCGCAGGCACGTCTCTACAGCCTAATTCTGGAGCACAAGGCGAGTATGCTGGTTTAATGGTGATTCGCGCCTATCACGAATCAAAAGGGGAATCTCACCGAAATATCTGTTTGATTCCTTCTTCTGCACACGGAACCAATCCGGCCAGTGCTGTTATGGCAGGAATGAAAGTTGTGGTTACCAAGGCTACTGAAGAAGGTAATATTGATGTAGAAGATTTACGCGAAAAAGCCGAACAGTACAAAGACAATCTTGCGGCGCTCATGGTGACTTACCCTTCTACACATGGGGTGTATGAGTCGGCCATTCGTGAGATTACAGGTATCATACATGATAACGGCGGACAAGTGTACATGGATGGTGCAAACATGAATGCACAAGTGGCATTGACCAATCCAGGTGCTATTGGAGCAGATGTGTGCCACCTCAACCTACACAAAACCTTTGCGATTCCTCACGGGGGTGGTGGTCCAGGTGTGGGTCCGATTTGTGTAGCCGAACAATTAGTTCCTTTTTTACCCTCAAACCCCATTATTGAAACGGGCGGTGAACAAGCCATAACTGCAATTTCTGCAGCACCTTACGGAAGCGCTCTGGCATGTTTGATTAGCTACGCTTACATCTGCATGCTTGGTGAAAACGGATTAAAGAAATCAACCGAATTCGCCATTTTGAACGCCAATTACATCAAAGAACGGCTTAGCGGACATTACGATGTATTGTACACGGGCGAAAAAGGTAGAGCCGCTCACGAAATGATCATCGATTGCCGACCGTTCAAAGCGAATGGCATCGAAGTGGTTGATATTGCTAAACGTTTGATGGACTATGGGTTTCATGCCCCTACAGTTTCGTTCCCAGTAGCAGGAACCATGATGATTGAACCTACCGAAAGTGAAAGCAAGGAAGAATTGGATCGTTTTTGCGATGCCATGATTTCCATCAGAATGGAAATTGATGCAACAGACAAAGACAATCCTAACAACGTCTTGAAGAACGCACCACACACACAAGCAATGTTGACCAGTGACACGTGGGAGCTTCCTTATTCTAGACAAAAGGCTGCTTTTCCTCTAGATTATATAAATGACAACAAGTTTTGGCCGAGCGTTCGTCGTGTAGATGACGCCTACGGTGACAGAAACCTGATTTGTACCTGTGCTCCCATTGAGGAATACATGGAGGCATAATTTTCGTTGTCAAAGGGTTTGAGAAGGGCAAGAGCAATTCAATTTTGCAACAGATGAAAAGATTACGTTTAGAGTTTTAGTTACTTTAGTAAAAAATTTGACATGGGCACGAAGATCATAGGAGTAGGGAGTTATATCCCGACAGGAATTGCGCCGAACACACAGTTCGAAAAACACAGCTTTTACAATGAGGACGGAACACGCTTTGATCATGAAAATTCCGTGATTATTGAGAAATTCAAAGCCATCACCGGAATTTCTGAACGCCGCTATATCAAAGATGAGTATAATACATCTGATATCGCCTTCTTCGCCGCTGAAAAGGCAATAGCCGATGCCAACATTGACCCAGAAACACTAGACTACATCATCGTTGCCAACAATTACGGAGACGTAAAACACGACTCTCAACAGAGCGATACGGTACCCAGCTTGGGTTCTAGGGTAAAGCACCTGCTTAAAATCAAGAATCCAAACTGTGTGGCCTACGATTTGATGTTTGGTTGCCCAGGTTGGGTAGAAGGAATGATTACTGCCCATGCCTACATCAAAAGTGGCATGGCAAACCGTTGTCTAGTGGTTGGAGCCGAAGCACTATCACGTGTCGTAGACCAGCATGACCGTGATTCAATGATTTATAGTGATGGTGCCGGAGCGGTGGTAGTAGAAAGAAATGACGATGACCAAAGTGGTTTTCTCGCCCACAAAAGTGCTACGTTCTCTTTAGACGAAGCACACTTTATCTATTTCGGAGAAAGCAACAATCAAGAGGTGAACGACGCGCGACGCTACATTAAAATGTACGGTAGAAAAATTTACAATTTTGCGCTCAGCAACGTGCCCGAAGCGATGAAGTCATGTTTGGATGCGAGTGGTGTACCCATTTCAGAATTAAAGAAGGTGTTTATACACCAAGCAAACGAAAAAATGGACGAGGCGATCATCAAACGGTTCTACAAATTATATGGGATGGAAGCGCCAGAGGATGTGATGCCCATGACCATCAACAAGCTCGGAAACTCCAGTGTGGCCACTGTTCCTACCCTCTTCGATTTGGTACGCCGCAATAAATTAGAAGGACATTCTGTTTCAGAAGGTGATGTTGTGATGTTTGCAAGTGTTGGTGCAGGTATGAATATCAATGCAATTGTTTACAAAATATAATGTACGAAAATAGCTTTCCGAAAAAACGGTACAAACACACCCTTCAATTCCTTAAAACGCATATTGATGTTAAAGAACAGCTGTTGGATCTTGGGGTAGAAAATCCGTTTTCAGAATTATTGAAAGCTGAAGGATACCAGGTTACAAATACCCGCGGTGAAGACTTAGACCTCGATGTTTCGGCAGTAAAAAATACGGAATTTGACGTGCTCACCGCGTTCGAAATTTTTGAGCACATGGTAAATCCTTTCGACGTTCTTCGCGAAGCGAAAGCTTCAAAATTAGTGGCTTCGGTACCCTTAAAACTTTGGTTCGCTTCGGCTTATAAAAGTAAAACCGATGAACGCGACAGACATTACCACGAATTCGAAGATTGGCAATTTGATTGGCTTTTGGAAAAATCGGGATGGATTATTAAAGACCGTAAAAAATTTACCAATCCGATACGGAAAATTGGTTTTCGTCCCATATTGAGACGTTTTACACCAAGATATTATTTAGTTTATGCTGAACGCGCTCGATGAACATCCAAATTGTCATACCCGCACACAACGAAGCTGAGCATCTCGCCAAAACGCTAGCATCACTAGTATCGCAATCCCTCCAACCCAAAAAAATCGTTATCGTAAACGATAATTCCACTGACGACACCCAAAGCATCATTAACAACTATATTGAACGCTATGACTTTATCTTCGGTGTGACAACTCAAGCAACACATGCCCACGAACCTGGGAGTAAAGTAATCAACGCTTTTTATCGCGGATTAGAGCTCGTGGATGAATCGTATGATATCATCTGCAAGTTTGATGCAGACCTCATTTTTCCGAAGCATTACTTAGAACGCATCACTGAAATATTCCAGAACGATGCGCAAATTGGTATGGCTGGAGGTTTTTGCTACATTGAAAAAAACGGACAGTGGGAACTTGAAAATCTCACCAACAAAGATCATATTCGAGGGGCACTTAAGGCGTACCGAAAAGCATGCTTTGAGGATATTGGCCAACTCAAAACAGCAATGGGTTGGGATACCGTAGATGAACTCTTGGCACAATACCATGGTTGGAAAATCGTCACCGATGAAAGGCTCCACGTAAAACATCTGAAACCTACAGGAAACACGTACACCGAGGCTTCCAAATACAAACAAGGGGAGGCATTTTATAAAATGCGCTACGGATGGACCCTCACTCAAATTGCAGCTATAAAACTTGCCCAACGTAAAGGAAGCACCACTTTTTACCTCAATTGTATGCGTGGCTACAAAAAAGCAAAAAAAGAGCAAGCTCCGTTTTTGGTTACAGAAAAAGAAGGTGCATTTATTCGGAAACTGAGATGGAAGGGCGTACGGAAGAAATTCTTTGGCACATCTTAACCTTTCTATAGCATTTTTGGCGGTTGGAATCCGTATTTTTAAAGTTTCAAAAATGTACCATGCTTAAAAAATTGTTCGCCTTTAGTCCGTTTGTAATACTCCTATTCTGCTCCTTCCAGGTTTTTGGTCAATCTAATGACACTCCAAAAAATATCATCTTATTGATTGGTGATGGAATGGGTTTAAGTGAGATTTCATCCAGTTTATATTTCAATGAAAACCCATCAAATTTTCTTCGTTTCAATACCGTTGGACTTAGTATGACCTCGTCATCAAAGGAATTGATCACCGATTCGGCTGCAGGAGCCACGGCTTTTGCATCTGGTATAAAGACCTACAACGGCGCAATTGGGGTTAATGAAAAAATGGAACCGGCGGAAACCATTGTTGAACACATTTCTAAAAACAATATTGCCACAGGTCTCGTGGCAACCTCTTCCGTAGTTCATGCTACTCCGGCCGCCTTTTACGCCCATCAAGAATCGCGTAGAATGTATGATGAAATTGCTGAAGATCTTGTGAAGAGTGACATCGACTTTTTTGCTGGTGGTGGCTTACAGTATTTCCAGAACAGAAAAGACGGCAAGCAACTTCTAAAAGCATTACAAGACCGTAATTTTGACGTTTCAACAGAGGCCCTTCCCACAAAAATCTCAGAAAAAAAGCAGGCCATTCTCTTAGCTCCTAACGGCATGCCAAAAATTTCGGAGAACCGTGGAAATTTTCTCACCAATGCAACGATGTTGGCCATCGGACAATTATCCAAGAACAAAGAAGGGTTTTTCTTAATGGTAGAAGGCTCCCAGATAGATTGGGGCGGTCATGACAACGATAGTGAATACCTGATTAATGAGCTTATAGATTTCGACAAAACCATTGGTGCGGTTCTCGATTTTGCAGCACGAAATGGAGAAACTTTGGTAATTGTAACCGCAGATCACGAAACGGGCGGATTCACCTTAAGTGCAGATGAAGGAAACTACAACAAAATCATGGCGTCGTTTTCTACAACGGGGCATTCGGCTACCATGGTACCCGTTTTCGCACAAGGGCCAGGTGAGGAAAAATTTGGTGGCATTTATCAAAACACGAAAATTTTCACCCTTATGAAAGCACTTTTCGACAAACAGAGAAGCACGTCATCAAAGTAGCGTTCAAACGTATTAATTAGTACCTTAGCCACTCGAACCAAAATATGGCATACCTAGAAGACATTGGCTCTTATTTTTTAATGTTGAAACGTACCTTCGGTAGTTTCACGAAACGATCTGTACTCAGGGAACTTATTTTTAAAGAAATTGACGACCTCATCATCGGCTCTCTGGGAATTGTATCGTTTATATCGTTCTTCGTAGGTGGCGTTATCGCCATACAGACCGCTCTTAATGTTGCCAATCCGTTGATTCCAAAATCGCTGATAGGATTTGCCACTCGACAGTCCATTCTGCTAGAATTTGCCCCTACGTTTATTTCCATCATTATGGCCGGTAAAGTGGGTTCATTTATCACCTCTAGCATAGGATCTATGCGCGTTACAGAGCAAATAGATGCCTTGGAGGTCATGGGTATCAACTCATTGAATTATCTGGTGTTCCCAAAAATCATCGCCCTGCTTCTATTCCCGTTCGTTATTGCACTTTCAATGTTCTTAGGAATTTTGGGCGGGCTCATAGCTGGGGTATATGGCGGCTTTACCACAATGACCGAGTTCACTTCCGGATTACAAGAAGATTTCATTCCCTTTCATTTAACCTATGCTTTCATTAAAACCATTGTTTTTGCGTTTATCTTGGCAACTGTGCCTTCTTGGCAAGGGTTTTATATGAAAGGTGGCGCCCTAGAGGTTGGAAAAGCAAGTACCAATTCCTTTGTTTGGACCAGTGTACTGATCATTCTTACCAACTATATCATCACCCAATTATTACTGAGCTAATGATTAAAGTTGACAACATAAAAAAGCGATTTGGAGACGAAGAAATTCTTAAAGGAATTTCCACCGTCTTTGAACGTGGCAAAACCAACCTTATCATTGGGCAAAGTGGTAGTGGAAAAACCGTAATGCTCAAATGCTTACTTGGGCTTTTTAAACCTGAGGAAGGCTTGATCTATTATGAAGATAAAGCCATCCAGGAAATGGATGAAGAACAACAACGAAATCTACGGGAAGAAATAGGGATGCTATTTCAAGGAGGTGCGCTTTTCGACTCTATGACGATTGAAGAAAATGTAATGTTTCCGCTTCGAATGTTTACTTCCAACAAGCGGGCAGATATGCTCAAAAGAGTAAATGAAGTTCTGGCTCGTGTAAATTTGGAAGGTGTGAACCGCAAGTATCCTGCTGAAATTTCAGGCGGGATGCAAAAACGAGTTTCAATTGCCCGTGCTATCGTGAATAATCCGAAATACCTGTTTTGCGATGAACCCAATTCGGGTCTCGACCCAAAGACCGCCACGGTAATTGATAATCTCATTCAAGAAATTACCCACGAATACGATATCACGACGGTGGTGGTTACACATGACATGAATTCGGTAATGGAAATTGGGGAAAATATTGTCTTTCTAAAACACGGAAAATTGGTCTGGCAAGGAAATAACGAAGACATCTTTAAAACAGACAATACCGATGTGACCGATTTTGTTTACTCTTCAGACCTCTTCAAAAAAATTAGGGACATTCAATTGGACGAGCAATAAATTGCTGAAGCCTAGGATATTTTCGATTTAAATACTTACTTTTAACGGAATTTTACTAAAAAATAATCCAATGAAAAAAATTGTTACCCTAGCTGTTTTGGCCATCAGCCCTATTCTAATGATGGCACAAGCTGTTTCCTTTACTAATCAAAGTGGGCTAATTGGCAACTATCAAAGTACTTCAGATGTGGCTGCCGATGTGAATGGCGATTTCCTTGATGATTACGTTCGTATCTCTTCTAGCGGAATTGGAATTGATTATCAAAATCCAGATGGTACCTTCACTTCTGTTTTTATCAATAAACCCATTCAGAATGTACCCGACTGGAGTGTAGCTGTAGGTGATCTCGATGCAAATGGATTCAACGACTTTGTACTGGGGAACGGCCAGCGTGTATCGTTCTTGATGGCCAACGCCGATGGAACCGACTATACAGAAACGGCCTTTCCAGAATTTATCTTTTCACAGCGTTCTACCTTTGCTGACATTGACAATGATGGTGATTTAGATGCTTTTGTATGCCACGATATCGATTTAAGCCACCCTTACCGTAACGATGGTAACGGGAATATGACATTGGACCAATCACTTATTGGAACAATTGATGCCCCGGGTAATTACGCTGCTATTTGGGTAGACTACGACATGGATGGCGATCAGGATATGTACCTAACCAAGTGTAGAGGTGGGCAGCCAACAGGACACCCATTAAACGAAAATGCAATGTACACCAATAACGGTGACGGAACATTTACTGAAAATGCCGCTGCTATCGGCCTACAAGATGCAGACCGCTCTTGGGCTACTGTGTTTGAAGATTTTGACAACGATGGCGATTGGGACGCATTTGTAGTAAACCAT
>JAWWCH010000013.1:0-13995 GCA_033720575.1 Marinirhabdus sp. | reverse complement strand
TCCGATAAGGGAAAAAAGGCTATGGCCAAAAAGGACGTAGAATTGTCTAAAGCAGATGATGGCAATACCTATCTGCCCAAGGGCAAATACATCATTAAGATGGAAATGAGCGGTATGTCTGTACAACGACCGTTTGAAATCAAGTAGATGGGCAACGCATAATGTTTAATGTTTTTTATCATTGCTTAGACATTATAGTTGCTGAATTGAACGAGTATTTACAATAAAACGGCTCACAATGTTTGTCAGAAAGCATCCTGAGCCGTATTTTTGTATCTCAAATTATTGAAAACACAACCATAATGGGAATACTATCCTCTTCCATCGCCCGAAAAGTTGCCATGGCACTTTCTGGCTTGTTCTTAGTTTTGTTTTTAGGACAGCACTTTACAATCAACCTCACCTCTGTTATTAGTCCCGACACCTTCAACGAGTGGTCCCATTTCATGGGAACCAACCTGTTGGTGCAGGCCGTATTACAGCCCATTTTAATTTTCGGTGTTATTTTCCATTTTATCATGGGATTCATCCTAGAGATACGAAACCGGAATGCGCGTGCCATCAAATACGTTTCCTATAAGGGAAACACCAATTCGAGTTGGGCATCACGAAACATGATTATTTCTGGGGTGGTAATATTGGCCTTCCTAGGGTTACATTTCTATGATTTCTGGGCGCCTGAGATGAACATTAAGTATTTCAAAGGGGATATGAGTGGCTTATTAGACCCAGACAATGTAAATAGTGGTTTTCGCTATTATGAAGAATTGGTGCATAAGTTTGAAAGTCCGATACGCGTAGGAATCTATGTGTTGGCATTTGTGTTGCTTGCCGTTCACCTGTGGCACGGCTTTGCTTCATCCTTCCAAAGTGTAGGATTCAATAATAAATATTCGAGAGCCCTCACAAAATTTGCGAAAGTGTATGCGATTGTAATTCCACTTGGTTTTATTTTCATCGCAATCTATCTTCATTTAAATCAATTGCCACATTAAAAACTTCTGCTATGTCAATACTAGATGCTAAAATACCTGAAGGACCCTTAGCCGAAAAGTGGACCAATCATAAAAACTCAATCAATCTGGTAAACCCAGCCAACAAGCGAAACATTGATGTTATCGTTGTAGGAACCGGTCTTGCTGGAGGAAGTGCAGCGGCAACCCTTGCTGAGTTAGGATACAACGTAAAAACATTCTGCTATCAGGATTCCCCAAGAAGAGCACACTCCATTGCAGCTCAAGGTGGAATTAACGCAGCAAAGAATTATCAAGGAGATGGTGATAGTAACTATCGGTTGTTCTATGATACCGTGAAAGGGGGCGATTACCGCTCTAGAGAAGCTAATGTCTATCGTTTGGCTGAAGTATCGGCCAATATCATCGACCAATGTGTGGCACAAGGAGTTCCTTTTGCCCGCGAATACGGCGGATTGCTAGACAACCGTTCTTTTGGAGGTGTTTTGGTATCAAGAACCTTTTATGCCAAGGGGCAAACGGGTCAGCAATTACTTTTAGGGGCGTATTCAGCCATGAACCGACAGATTAATCGTGGAAAAATTAAGCCGTATAACCGCCACGAGATGTTAGACATCGTGAAGGTTGATGGAAAAGCAAGAGGAATTATTGCCCGTAACTTGGTTACCGGTGAAATTGAACGTCATAGTGCACATGCTGTAGTATTGGCTTCAGGTGGCTACGGAAATGTATTCTACCTTTCTACCAACGCGATGGGAAGTAATGTAACGGCCGCGTGGAGAGCTCACAGAAGAGGGGCCTTTTTCGCAAATCCGTGTTATACGCAAATTCACCCTACCTGTATTCCGGTTTCGGGAGACCATCAGTCAAAACTAACCTTGATGTCTGAAAGTCTTCGAAATGATGGACGAATTTGGGTTCCGAAGAAAAAAGAAGATGCTGAAGCCATCCGCGCTGGAAAGTTAAAACCCACTGAAATAAAAGAAGAAGATAGAGACTACTACTTGGAGCGTCGTTATCCTGCCTTCGGAAACCTCGTGCCTCGTGACGTAGCGTCAAGAGCTGCAAAAGAGCGTTGCGATGCTGGTTTCGGAGTAAATAAAACGGGAGAAGCGGTATACCTCGATTTTGCAAGTGCAATAAAGCGTTACGGTAAGGAGCAGGCCAATATCAACAAGCTTGAGAATCCGTCTGATGCTGAAATTTACGAACTAGGGGCGAAAGTGGTTGAAAACAAATACGGGAACTTATTTCAGATGTACGAAAAGATCGTAGATCAGAATCCGTATAAAACACCAATGATGATTTATCCGGCCGTTCACTATACGATGGGTGGTATTTGGGTAGATTACAACTTGATGACCACGGTTGAAGGTTTATACGCCACAGGAGAAGCTAATTTTAGCGACCATGGTGCCAACCGTTTAGGAGCCAGTGCCCTGATGCAAGGTCTGGCCGATGGGTATTTTGTGTTGCCGTACACCATTGGAGATTACTTGTCTAACGATATTAGAACTGGAAAAATACCAACCGATACACCAGAATTTGATGCGGTAGAAAAGGATGTTCGTGATCGTATCCACCGATTGATGAGTGGTTCTGGAGCACATTCGGTAGATTATTACCACAAAAAGTTGGGTAAGATCATGTGGAACAAATGTGGTATGTCAAGAAACGCAACCGATTTGCAAAGCGCCATTTCTGAAATTGCTGAACTGCGCAAAGAATTTTGGGCGAATGTAAAAGTGCCGGGGAGTCCGGACGGGATGAATCCAGAGCTGGAGAAAGCAGGTCGAGTGGCCGATTTCTTGGAATTGGGTGAATTATTCGCTAAAGATGCCTTACACCGAAACGAATCTGCCGGAGGACATTACCGTGAAGAAAGCGTGGAAGAAAGTGGCGAACAGAAAGGGGAGGCCTTACGAGATGACGAAAACTTTAAATATGTAGCCGCATGGGAGTACAAAGGAGAACCTAAAGACGCCGTGTTGCATAAAGAAGAGTTGATTTTTGAAAATATAGAACTGAAGACACGAAGCTATAAATAAGAGACTATGAAATTGACGTTAAAAATATGGCGCCAAGCCAACGCAGAAGCAAAAGGACAAATGGTGACCTATCCGATTGACGGAGTGGAAGAGGATATGTCTTTTTTGGAAATGTTAGACGTGTTAAATGAAGGGTTGATCAACAAAGGAGAAGAACCCGTAGTCTTCGATCACGATTGCCGAGAAGGTATCTGTGGAAGTTGTTCTCTGCAAATCAACGGGGAGCCCCACGGACCAGATCGTTTGGTAACGACTTGCCAGCTTCACATGCGTATGTTCAACGATGGAGATACCATTGTGATTGAACCGTTTAGAGCAAAGGCTTTTCCTGTGATCAAAGATTTAATGGTAGACCGTAGTTCGTTTGATAGAATCCAGCAAGCTGGTGGATATATTTCGGTGAACACCTCAGGAAATACCATCGATGCCAATGCCATTCCGGTGGAAAAAGAAAATGCTGATGATGCCTTCTACGCAGCAACCTGCATTGGTTGTGGGGCCTGTGTAGCCGCATGTAAGAATGCGAGTGCGATGCTATTTACTTCCGCAAAGGTGAGCCAATATGCCTTATTGCCTCAAGGTGAAGTAGAAGCAGCTACCCGCGTATTGAACATGGTAGAGCAAATGGATAAGGAAGGCTTCGGAAACTGTACCAATACTGGAGCCTGTGAAGTGGAGTGCCCAAAAGGAATTTCTTTGGAAAATATTGCGCGAATGAATCGCGAGTATCTTTCGGCTTCTATCAAAGGGTAATACTAGATATAACAATAGTTTAAGAATCCCGGATTGTGAAAACAGTTCGGGATTTTGTATTTTAATGAAGTGATAGAGTACGACAAAGACGGAAAGATAAAAGTGCCACGTTTCAATGAGGAAGGTGGGTTCTATACCACTAAAAAGCGTTCCAAAATTATGGGGAGCATCCGCGGAAAGAATACCAAGCCCGAACTGCTATTTAGAAAGGCGCTGTGGGCACGAGGCATTCGGTATCGCGTGAATTCAAAAGCGCTGCCAGGCACACCCGATATTTCTATTCAAAAATACAAATTGGCCATTTTTATCGATGGGGAGTTTTGGCATGGATACAATTGGGATGCTGCCAAGGATCGATTGAAAACAAACCGTGGCTTCTGGATTCCAAAGATTGAACGAAACATGCAAAAGGATGCTGAGGTGAATGCCGAGTTAAGAGAAATGGGCTATACGGTATTTCGGTTCTGGGAGGGTGAAATTAAAAAGGACCTGAAGCGATGTGTGAACGATGTTGTGGGTTATATCAGATCGTACCCCTACCTTCAAAACCTTACATCGCCTTAAGTGGGGTGGCGGGCAAGGTGTTGAGCACAACAAGGTTTTTGGCAATGGTCTGCCTAAACTTGGTAACATCATACGGCTTCACGATGATGTCGTTCATTCCACATTCAAAAATGCGATAACGGATGTCTTCAACTTCAACGGCAGTCAATGCTATGATAGGAATAGTGGTGTTAAATTTTCGAATTTCAACGGTAGCTTCTATACCATTCTTTACGGGCATATTGATATCCATCAATATAAGATCGAAAGAAGTTTGTTGTACTTTCTGAATGGCTTCTTCACCGTTTTCAGCAATTTCACAATACACTCCGTCTTTTTCCAAAATCTTTTTGGTAACGGTCTGATTGATGCGATTGTCTTCTACAATCAAAATACGTTTTGAAGCCATTTCATTGGTGTCAATGTGGGCAATGGTTTCCTTCTCTGCGTTCTGTTCCAACACGTCAAACAACAAACTAAAGGTAAACGTGCTGCCTTTGCCGATTTCACTCATCACCGAAATCTCTGAATTGGCTTGTTGTAAAAGTTTCTTAACGATAGGAAGCCCAAGTCCTGTACCTTGGTAGTTTTGGTTCACATGTTCAATCTGTGAAAATTCATTAAAAATGCTGTCTAATTTGTTTTTTGCAATACCCATTCCAGTATCCTTCACCGTGAATTGAATCATGGCCGTTTTCTCTCCACGACTTACAATTTGGGTGTTGATATCAATGGTGCCATCTTCAGTAAACTTACAGGCGTTGCCTATCAAATTCATCAATACTTGTGATAACCGAACAGAACTACCCTTAAACAACAACGGCATCCCTGGGTCAATATTGATATTGATTTCATTGTTATGCTGTATCCGCATGTATTCAAACGACGACACTATGGTTCCGATCAGTTCCTTTAGGTTGAACGCGGTAGCTTCTTCGGTATAATTTTGATTGTCTATCTTATTGATCTGAAGTACGTCGTTAATGAGGGCAAGAAGGTAATCTGCTGAAAATTTCAAAGATTTCAAATCTTTTTCATGACGCTTTAAATCTTCGTTTTCCATTAAGATGGTACTCAGGCCTATCACGCCGTATAACGGGGTACGTAATTCGTGGCTCACGGTTGAAAAAAACTTTGCCTTGGCGCGTGCTAATTTTTCGCTTTCTTCTTTGGCATGAAGATATTCTTTGTTTTTTATCTGAAGTTCACGCACCAATTGTTTGCGATGTCTATAGGCGTACCATAGATATCCTGCTAACAAGAGCCCAATACCAGAAAGAAACCACAAAAAGGTGTTGGTGCGGCTTTTGGTGGTCATCAATTCTGCCTGAAGCACATTTTTCTGTCTTGCCGCTTCGGCCATTTTTTGATATTCCGACAACTGAAACTTGGACGAAGTAGTGCCTGTGGCTGCTGACGTTTCTACCTCGATGTTTTTAAGGAGATATTCTTCATACTTCTCTCGCGCGGCCATCGATTCCTTGAATCGATTTTGGTGGTACAGCGCATAGCTATATCCGTAATACGAACTTTCGAGATCTCCGGACAAATTGTATTCTTTTCCGATTTCTATGGCCTCCAAATAAGATTTTTCGGCTTTCTTATACTTTTTTCTATGCAGATAAAAATCGCCATAAAAGTTTTCAATTCCTGCCATATAGGCTTTGGGACTATGAGTCTTGCCAAATTTTTCAGCCTGCAGTAAGTGAAAGAGCCCTTTTTGATATTCTTCAAAATTAAATGCAGTAACCACGGCATTGTAATGTGCTTTTGCCAAACCTGCCGTATCCTTGATCTGTCTAAAGCCATCAATAGACATTTTATGATACTTCATGGACTTTTCAAAACCATCTTCTTCAAAAGCAAAAAGATTGGCTAGGTCCATATGTGTAAGCGCCACGGCCGTATCATTTTTCGATTGTTTGGCGTAACGCTCAGATTTTTTTAAATTTTCTTCTGCGTTTCCGAGATCTTGTAGGGCGAGATAATCATAGGCTAGAAAACGGTAACCTTTGTGGATAAGGACCGGATCACCAATTTCAAAAGCAGTATTGAGAATTTTTACATTGACCTCCATAGACCGTTTATAGTCGGCCAGAGTGTAATAGGTTTCAGAAGAATCTTTTAGCGTCTCGAACAACACACGCAACGTATCTTTTGTTCTGTCTTGCTGAGCAAATACAGAAGTAACACACGTGGCGATCAACATTGTACAAAAGACAAGTACTGACTTCTTCATTAAAATAAGTAGATTTGGGGTGCGCAAGATACTAAAATACCTGAAAATAGGAAATTTTTTATTTCTGCACAGACCTGTGTGTGAGGTAAAAACATTAAAAAACAATATATGATTTCAAGCAAATTGCCCAACGTTACTACCTCAATTTTCAGTGTGATGAGTCAAATGGCGAACCAATATGACGCCATTAACTTGGCTCAGGGCTTCCCGAATTTTGAAAGTGATCCGGTTCTGATTGCTTTAGTAAACAAGGCGATGCGAGATGGGAAAAATCAATATGCACCTATGCCCGGCCATCTTGGACTAAGAGAAAACATAGCAATAAAAGTGTCGGAAATGTGTGGTTCCACCTATCATCCTGAACACGAAATAACCATAACTGCTGGAGCTACGCAGGCCATTTTCACGGCGATATCTGCAGTGATTCAACGAGGGGATGAAGTGATCATCTTTACGCCAGCCTATGATTGCTACGCGCCAACTATCGAATTGTATGGAGGTAAGGTGGTTCCCGTTCAGCTTCAACCTCCTTCGTATCGCCCGAATTGGGATGAGGTGCGCCAAAAAGTAAATCCCAAAACCCGGATGATCGTAGTGAACAGTCCGCATAATCCCAGTGGGATGCTGTTCACTAAAAACGATATGGAGCAGCTACAAGACATTGCGGTAACCCACAATCTCCTAGTGTTAAGTGATGAGGTGTACGAACACATTATTTTTGATGGAGAGATACATCAAAGTGCGGCAAAATTCAACGGACTCAAAGAGCGTACCTTCATAACGGCCTCTTTCGGAAAAACCTTTCACAATACAGGCTGGAAAATTGGGTACTGTCTAGCGCCCGAAATGTTAACGAAGGAATTTAGAAAAGTTCATCAATACACAGTGTTCAGTATCAACCATCCTATGCAGGTGGCACTTTCAGAATATCTAGAAACGCCTGAACATTACCTCCAGCTTCCTGCGTTCTATGAGGCAAAACGCGACCTATTTCTTTCAAGCATGGCTGATTCTAACTTTACGATGGATCCATCAAAAGGCACCTATTTCCAATTATTAGGGTTTGAACAGATTACCGACGAAAATGATGTGGCCTTTGCTGAACGACTCATAAAAGAGCACGGAATAGCGACGATTCCAACCTCGGTTTTCAATGCAAATCAGGAAGATTTTAAGCATGTCCGCGTTTGTTTTGCAAAAACAGATGCCGTGCTTCAGAACGCCACCGCTATTCTTTGTGGTATTCGGTAAATCTATTTCAGATCGCTTCTAGTATAAATTTTGACAATCATTTAATTTAAACATCCAATGATTCAGCTATGAACTATGCGTGATTATTGGTATCTTTAAGGTCATTCTACATTACAAGAAAATTTCATTGAAAACAATAAAACAAATATTATGAGTCATAAAGGAGAAGCTTGGGATTTTAATGATTGCGTTGCCATTATGTTCCCTTATTTTGGCGGGATACAGAACCAAACCGCCGGAGGTGGAACCACCAATAGAAAATGGTGGCCAAACAGATTAAAACTGAACATCTTACGACAACATACTGAAAAATCAGATCCTATGGGTGATGATTTCAACTATGCAGAAGCCTTCAAATCACTTGACCTTGAAGCCTTGAAAAAAGACTTGACCCATTTAATGACCGATTCACAAGAGTGGTGGCCAGCAGATTATGGCCATTATGGTGGGTTGTTCATTAGAATGGCGTGGCATGCTGCTGGAACCTATAGAGTAATGGACGGTCGTGGTGGTGGAAACACAGGGAATCAGCGTTTTGCTCCGCTAAATAGTTGGCCAGATAATGGGAACTTGGATAAAGCACGTCTTCTGTTGTGGCCCATCAAAAAGAAATATGGAAGAAAAATATCTTGGGCCGATTTAATGATTTTGGCAGGTAATGTTGCCATAGAATCCATGGGAGGTAAAACATTCGGTTTCGCAGGTGGTCGTGAAGATATTTGGCATCCAGAGGAAGATATCTATTGGGGATCTGAAGCTGAATGGATGGCAAACGAAGAGCGGTACGCTGATGGCGATCTGGAAAAGCCTTTGGCCGCCGCGCATATGGGACTGATTTATGTAAATCCTGAAGGACCCAATGGTGAACCGGATCCGATGGGCTCTGCGCACGACATTCGCGAGACTTTTGGCCGAATGGCGATGAATGATGAAGAAACAGTAGCCTTGGTGGCTGGAGGTCATACCTTTGGTAAGGCGCATGGTGCTGGTGATGCCGAGAAATATGTTGGTATAGAGCCTGAAGGCGCGGCCATTGAATATCAAAGTCAAGGTTGGATCAACACTATGGGTACAGGTCGCGGAGACGATACAATTACCAGTGGATTGGAAGGCGCATGGACACCCGTTCCAAATCGTTGGGACCACGACTATTTTGACGTGCTGCTAAATTATGAATGGGAACTCACCAAGAGTCCAGCGGGAGCGCATCAATGGCGACCCAAAGATTCTTCAAATCCGAAGAAAGCACCCATGGCACACGATCCTTCAAAAACACAGGATTTAATGATGTCTACGGCAGATATCGCTCTTAAAACCGATCCAAAATATTTAGAGATATCGAAAAAATTCCATAAAGACCACGCCGCATTTGAAGATGCATTTGCACGTGCTTGGTTCAAACTAACCCATAGAGATATGGGGCCTACATCTCGTTATTTGGGTCCAGAGGTTCCCACTGAGGAATTACTATGGCAAGATCCAATTCCTGAAGTGAATCATCCATTGGTTAACGATTCCGATATCGCTGATTTGAAAAAAATGATTTTAGACGCAGATCTTACTCCGTCACAGTTGGTGTCTGCGGCATGGGCTTCTGCATCTACCTATAGAAATTCAGACATGCGAGGTGGTGCCAACGGCGCGCGAATTCGATTAGAACCTATGCGCAGTTGGGAGGTAAACAAAAATGTGATTCCGGTGATTGATGCATTGGAAAAAATTCAAAAGAATTTCAACGATAACCAATCTGGCGACACCAAGATATCGCTAGCAGACCTCATTGTTTTAGGAGGTGCTGTGGGTGTGGAACAAAGCGCTAAAAAAGCAGGACACTCCATTACTGTT
This sequence comes from Marinirhabdus sp., assembly GCA_033720575.1. Classification (GTDB taxonomy): domain Bacteria; phylum Bacteroidota; class Bacteroidia; order Flavobacteriales; family Flavobacteriaceae; genus Marinirhabdus. The sequence goes on along the minus strand of JAWWCH010000013.1, from coordinate 4,342 downwards.
CCTTTTACGCCAGGACGGGCAGATGCTTCCCAAGAGCAAACCGATGTAGAATCTTTTGCACACTTGGAACCGGCAGCAGATGGATTCAGAAACTATATGGATAACAAACAAAAGGTTTCCGCGGAAGAGTTGTTGGTTGATAAAGCTAACTTACTCACCTTAACCGCTCCCGAAATGACTGTTTTGGTAGGTGGAATGCGGGCCATGGGCGCCAACTATGACGATTCAAGTTACGGTGTATTCACTCGAAATAAAGGGGCATTGACCAATGATTTCTTTGTTAATCTATTGGATCTCGGACTTACATGGAAAGCAACAGATGATCGTGACCGTGTATTTGCAGGAAGAGATAGAAAGACCGGTGAAATTGAGTGGACCGGAACAAGAGCCGATCTTATTTTCGGTTCGAACTCAGAACTTCGTGCTCTTTCGGAAGTATATGCGTGTGAAGATTCACAAGAAAAATTTGTGAACGACTTCGTTTCGGCATGGACCAAAGTGATGAATCTAGATCGATTTGACCTGAAATAAAGCTTGTAAACGCTTCAAATATTAAAGCAAAGCAGCACTCTAAGTGTTGCTTTGTTTTTTATCTTTAACCTATTATCTATACTATGGAACTATCTGCTTTATTTGATGCAATTCGGCATGAAGACCTTTCAAAGGTGAAGTCGTTGCTTACAGCACATCCCGAATGGGTGAAAGAAACCGATACAAGGGGAAGCACACCGCTACTGTTGGCCACGTATTACGGTTATACTGAATTGTCTGAAGAAATCCTGAAGTATCCCCAAGATATCGACACCCAAGATGCGAGCGGAAATACAGCCCTGATGGGGGTTTGCTTCAAAGGCTATGAAAATCTAGCGCAGACCTTGATTCAGCATGGGGCTGATGTCAACAAAACCAATTTTAACGGAGCCAGTGCACTTATTTTTGCAGCGACGTTTGATCGTCCAGAAATAATCAAACACTTACTGCAGGCAGGTGCCGATAAAGGAATCAAAGATGACCGAGGAAACACTGCTTTAGACCATGCCAAGATGCAAGGACTTAGCCGAATCATCGAAATTTTAGAATAAGAAATGAATCAAGAACAACTTCGTATAACGCTGTTGCAAAGCGAACTGCATTGGGAAGACCCAGCTGCGAATAGAGCCATGTTTGCGGATAAACTTTCCAATCTATCGGGGACGACCGATTTAGCCATTCTTCCCGAAATGTTCACCACTGGCTTTACGATGCATGCTTCAAACCTAGCAGAAAACCACATGGGGCCTACGGTACAGTGGATGCAAGAATTGGCAAACACACAAGGGTTGGCCATTACTGGAAGTATCATCGTGAAAGATCAGGGCCGATACTACAATCGTTTGTATTTCGTAACTGAAAATGGAGACGTAAGTTTTTACGATAAGAAGCACACCTTTACGCTGGCGGGAGAACATAAAACCTACAAGGCCGGCACAGAACATCTTTTGGTCACGTACAAGAGCTGGCGTATTTGTCCGTTGATTTGTTACGATCTTCGATTTCCTGTTTGGGCTAGAAATACTAGCGATTACGATCTGTTGCTATTTGTTGCGAATTGGCCCAAGAAACGAACAGCAGCATGGGACGCTCTGCTGAAAGCCAGGGCTATTGAGAATATGGCCTATTGTGCAGGATTGAATCGCGTTGGCTTTGATGGGAATGGCCATGAATATATAGGGCATAGCGCGGTTTATGATGTGCTTGGAGCTCAGATATCCACAACCGATTTTGAACAAGAGTTTCGGCAAACTATCGTGTTGGAGAAATCACATATTGAAACACAAAGAAAGCAACTTCAGTTTTTAGAAGACAGAGACGCGTTTACTCTAGGTTAAGGGTTTCTCGAAGATCCCAATTTCCATTGACTTCTAGCTTTGTAGCATCGTTGTAATACATGACACGCTCAGGCTGAACTCCTCTCAGGTAGTTCCCACTATCCCATTTTCCGTTCTCGTTGGAATCATAAATTACTCGGATGTAATAAAAACCAGGGACAATATATCGAAATTGAACCACGCCGTTTTCAGTCGCAATTTTGGATTGTATCAATTTAAATCGCTCGTCCACCAATTGTATGATGAGCGGAAATTCTTTACCGTTTTCTAGGGTTAGGTTGATTTCTCCATAATCATCTTCTGCTAGGGTTCGAGTCCTAAATACAAGGCTGTCATTCGTGCTTCCAAAGAAATCGGTTACCGCACCTGGAAGTACGTTAATGGTATATCGTTGTTCAAAAGAAGCGTCGAATAAAATTTCGGTTCTATTAAATACGGTGTCGAGCTGCACTCGTAATGGAACATTTGTTGAGTCTAAATCGATAATAGTGAACTTCTCTGGATCTACAGCACGAATCGGAATGTTCGCACCCAACCGAAGCGTGTCATCTAGGGTGAGGGTTCCTTCGCTGGCCATACTCACCTTTAAGGAATCTGCAAACAAATTCTTTAATCGAACCTCAACCGTATCTGTACGTGGCTTCGTTTTCGCAAGGAATAAGAGCGAATCGGTTACTTCAGTGTCAAATGCTGGTTCGAACCAATAATGCAAGGTGTCTTTCGAAATATCTCGAAATATCGTCGAGCGATACTCCTGCGGAAGTTCAAAAAGCGGTTCGATCTGCAGGTCTGAAGCATCACCTTGATAACCAAATAATATTTCATTCTTGCTCTGGTGGCTTGGTCTGGCAATTTCGTAGTCAGGACTTTCTTTGAATACAGTGACGGAAAATGTACTATCCGTTGGAAGCGTTATGGTGTCTCTTACAAATCCAATTTTATCTGTGCTGGGTTGGAAGATGTAATCGTTACTTTTTTCCTTTAGGGCTACCAATAAATACTTCCCTTCTTTCAGGTTGGAGAATTCGAAAGCATTACTCTCGTCTTGCGTCACCGTGATGTAGGTGGGTTTCTTCTGAAGTACCAACGAATCTGAAAAGTTTTCGTTGTATTCGTATAATAGCACGCTAACCGGGTTTTCAGCTTTTGGCAATAAGGCGTCATTAACAGTACCCGATAAGGTGAGGCTATCAATAAAACTTCCTGTGGAAAAAACGTATTTAAAATATGGAAATTCATTGCCTTCATTGTTGTCAACAATGCTTTTTCCGAAATTGAAGGAATAGGTCGTATTCTCCTTAAGCGTATCTACAATCTGAATGCGCAGTTGTTTGCTGGTGGTAAGTGGGGTGATAATGGGCTGGTATTCCAGCGGTGGAGACACCACTAAGTTTTTTTGCACATCAACCAATTTGATGTATTCATCAAAGCTGATTCGTATTTCATCACCTTCAAAGTTTGTGCTGTAATTTTCTGGCGAACTTTTTACAATGATAGGTGGGAGCGAATCCCTTTTTCCGCCCGAAGGTGACCCTCGTTTCGCACAATCTACAAAAGACAGTGAAAAAAGAAAGGCAATGAACATCGATAAAAGCGTGTTCTTATGGCGTAGGATATAATGTGCAATCAGTTTCAAGAAGACAAAAATAGCAAGTTTTTTGTTGCCAATTCTACATAGCGCGGTTTATAATGTAAGAGCCATGGTAGCTAGGCTTATTTCACGTGCTCCGCTCGAAAGTAGTTGGGAAGCACAGGTTTCTAGTGTAGCGCCCGTGGTCACAATGTCGTCTACCAATAGAATATGTTTCCCAACGATCTTTTCGCTATGGGAAACTGCAAAAACTTCTTCGTCATTAAAACGTGTGAACCGTTGTTTGAAAACTTGAGATTTGGTCGCTGAGGTTTACAACAGAACGTCTTCAGAAAAAGGAACGTTCAATGCTTTTGAGAGCTCTAGCCCAAACCCGGTAACTTGATTATATCCGCGTTTTCTCCTTTTTTTCTTATGTATTGGAACGGGAACCACAAGATCAATATCTTCATATCCTTCCGCATTTGCCAATTCGGCACCAAGCCATTTTCCTAAAAAATAGCTGATCTGCTCTTGATTTCGATATTTGAGCTCGTGCAACAATTGCTGCGTGATCCCCTTTTTCTGAAATTGAAGTAACGCCGTTGCTTGTCGAATGGCGACGCGACCGTTAAAGATAGCCGCCATAGACCTATCATCGTTTCGATGATGGCCCAAAACAGGCAGAGTATGCCGACATTTACCGCATAAAACGGTTTCTGTGCCTAATAGCTTTGTGCTACAGCCATTACATAGCTTGGGAAACAGAAGATTTAACATATTTTAATTTTTTTTACCATTTCATAAACATCCCTGCATCATGTAGCACTGTACTTTTGACTATTAAACTCAAACCTGAATTAGTATGACTGCTGAAAATAATAGTGCTAAGTTTAAAGTATTG
>JAWWCH010000012.1:0-14140 GCA_033720575.1 Marinirhabdus sp. | reverse complement strand
CCTGCTATGGCGTTAATGGTTGCAATGAGAACCACAAAAACGACCAAATAGGCCCAATAGGAATGGATAAATTGAATCGTGGTGTACATGATGAGAGGATTTGGTTATTCCGTAAAGGTAGACATTATTCCATAAAAAAACCGCTCCAAAAATGGAGCGGTCTTTACACTGTCAAATCGAGTGATTTAGAATTCGTAACGAATAGAACCGTTGTAGGTTAAACCGTTTGTATTGATCAATCCAAAACGATCTGTTTGTTGGATTTCAATTGAATCGAATACGTTGAACACGTTTCCACGCAATACAAGACGCTGGGACCCAAAATTGAATCTGTATGACATACCTAAGTCAAGCAAATCGTATGATGGTAGCTTCTCGAGGTCTTCTGCAGTAGAAGAAAGGTCTGTAAACACATAGTGGTTTGCGTAGTAGTTATAATTTCCATCAAAACTAAGTCCTTTCACAACTTTCACTTTGAATCCAAGTCCAGCCGCAGTTTGTGGTGCAGTAGAAACTTTAATTCCTGAACGATCTACACCTTCGCCTTCTCTAAGAAGTTCGTTTGTGTTGTTATCATAAACTTGGAAGTTGGTTTCTCCTTTATACACCCAGCTACCACCAGAAGCGTAACCATTTAAGGTCAACCAATCTGTTGCTCTCCACTGAAGATCAACTTCAGCACCTGTATGGTATTGTCTCACACCTCTTTCGAAGATGTTGATTTCTGTTTCATCACCAGAATCTGGAATTCCATCTGGATCATCGATTCCATTTGATAAAATGGTTCTGTTATCCCAATCGGTTATATAGGCGTTGAAGTTGATACGAATATCATCTTCTTCAAAACGGTATCCTGCTTCGTATCCAGTAATTTCTTCGTTCTCAACTTCTGGCATCACCAATGTGTTAGAAACGCGAACATTTTGGAATACGTTATCCAAGAACGGCTGACGAGAATAACGTCCGGCATTTACAAAAATGGTATTCATGTCGTTAATTGAGTAAGACACACCACCTTTTACATTATATCCAGTTTTGTTAAACTTCTCTGATGTTCCAGGATCGTTAAAACGTCCTTCTCTCTGGTACGATTGGTTAGAAAATGCTCCTTGGAAGAATACTGAGAATCTATCAGTTGCATATTCAATTTGTCCGAAAGCACCTTGGTAATTGATATCTTCTGAGTAATCGTAGTCGATACGATCTTCTTCTGGTGCAAAGTCCGACAATGCAGCCCATGGGTTTGCTTCATAAGTATTGGTCACGATAGTTCCACTAGGGTTGTCATTTGCCCAACCAGATAAACCGTATAGGTCTACTACCTGACGGAAGTGATCTCCGGTGTACATACGTACATCCACACCAAAATTAACCGAAAGGTTTTCGCTAAACTCATGGCCTAAATTCGAAATCAATCCATACCATTGGTGATTGTTCATAGAAGCTCTTCTGATGTATCCTCGCATCCCACTTTCTGCATCATTATCTCCCAAACCAATTTCACGGTTAGCTGCGATAGTAGCAGGGTAGTCGATTTGTCCAATTAATGGACCAGCACCGTCTGGATCTTCAGTTCTAACGGGTCTGTCTCCTCTAGGGCCAGTTCCACCACCTCTACCGAAAGATGCATAAGCTACTGTAGAAAGATCTGTTTTTTCACTCATGGTCCAATCCCAGTTCAAGTTGAAAACTGGCTTATGGTAGAAGTTTTGACGCTCAGATTCGATTCCGTCATCAGTATATCCCCAATGTTCGTTGAACTTTGGATCTGCATCAATTCGCTCTCTTGTCTGAGAAAAACGCTGACCGTGCAACTGAGGCGCTCCAGTCGCTAAAAAGTTAAAAGCATGCTTCTCATTTGGCTTATACCCAACAGCGAAGAAATAGTTTTGTCCTTGACCGTAGGTTCCTCTTGCCCATTTTCTGTGTGCTTGCCAGTGATCTAACAATACAGAAAATGCCCAACCTTTTTCATTCATTCCAGTATCATAAGCAACAGTTCCTTTGAAGTAGCTGTCGTTACCTCCTAGGAAACGAGCAAAACCACCTTGGTTTCTGTCTGCCGCTTTCATGATGATGTTTGTAGTACCTCCAACTGATGAAATTGCCAGTTTAGATGATCCTAATCCACGTTGTACTTGAATGGCGTTGGCAATATCAGCGATACCAGCCCAGTTAGACCAGTAAACGTTTCCGTCCTCCATACCATTAACAGGCTGACCGTTAAGTAGTATTGCGACGTTTGAGTTGTCGAAACCACGTAGGTATAATTGGCTATCTCCAAAACCGGTCTGACCTGAAACATAGGCAGAAGGCGTATTTTTGATTGCTTCGGTGATTTCAACGTTACCAGCCGCTCTGGCTTGGATTTCCTGTGCGGTAATCGTAGATACTGCAACTGGCGTCTTACGATCTGCTGCCAAATCGATAACTCCTGATCCAACGATAACAATCTCATCCAAAACATTTTCGTCTGGAGACAAGTTGATTTCGCCAAGATCGGCAGTACCATTTGTTAAGGTAAATGATACGGTTTTCTTTAAAAAACCTACATAGGTTATCTCTATCTTACCTGTGTTACCAGATACTGAAAGAGAAAAGTTTCCGTCGAAGTCTGTAATAGCACCGTTACTGGTACCGACCTCAAGTACGTTCGCGTTTGGAAGACCACCTCCCAAATCTGAATCAACAACGGTTCCCGTTACTGTTCCTTGCGAAAAAGCTGTGAATCCAGCTAAGAGCAATGTTAAAAGTAAAATTTTCTTCATAGTTATGTGTGAGTTTTAATTTGCCGCAAAACTACAATCTTACAATGAAAGAAATGTTATCCATTGTTAAGAAAATGCTAACAAATGATTGGTAGATTAAAAGTACATGGAATCTTGTAAGTATCTGGATTGAAGGTTTTTAGTTAATAACAGGTTTATTAACAATACATTGGCTTCAAAAATTAATAAGGAATGCAATCCAATTTCTCCTTGATTGACGGCAAATATTCAAAATAGGCATCACGATATTGTGCTTCTAGCGGTTCAGACATCGGTAGGTCTTCTTGGAATGGATCTACTTGCTTTCCATTCTTCCAAAAACGGTAACAAACATGTGGCCCGCCAGTGTTTCCCGTCATTCCAATCCATCCAATCACATCGCCTTGACGCACAAACTGACCTACACGAACATTTCGTTTCTTCATGTGCAAATATTGTGTTTCGTAAGTGGCATTGTGTTTTATTTTAACATAGTTTCCGTTACCGCCTCGTCGCTCAGATTTGGTCACGGTACCATCAGCAGTTGCCAAGATAGGTGTGCCCAAGGGCGCAGCGAAATCGGTGCCTTTGTGTGGTCGTAATTTATAGCCGTAATATTTTATACGACGCTTTAAATTATAGCGAGATGAAATTCTATAGTTAAACTTAATTGGTGATTTCAAAAATGCACGGCGCAAATTCTCGGCGTTTTCGTCATAAAAATCGACTACCCGGCTAATGGTATCTTTCTCATATTGAAATGCATATAAGGGCCTGCCGCGGTGTTCAAAATAGGCTGCCTTTACATCGCCCAGTCCAGCAGGAATGGTATCGTTGATATAATGTTCAGTGTAGACTACCTTAAAGTTATCTCCTTTTTGCAATCCATAGAAATTCACTGTCCATGCAAAAATGTTTGCTAACCTATCGGTCATGGCGGGGCTCAGATTATTGTCTTCCATGGTTTGAGACAATGAGCTGTTGATAATTCCAGAAGCCGTTTTTTCAACTTCCGTCACGGGTCGTGCATCGGTATACACGGCAATCGAGTCTCGAAAATCGACTACAGCAAAATCTACACGGTTCTTTTGATAGATAAAGACTTGTGTTTTTTGCAACGAATCTTTAGAATTCAACAGCAAATATGGTTTTCCTACAACAATTCTGCGTACGTCGAAACTATCTCTAAATTCTGAAGCTACACGTAAAATATCGCTATTGGACACGCCATTGGCATCTAAGATTGCGCCAAAAGTATCTCCTGGACGAATGGTATCTCGAATTACATTGTAATCATTTAAAACATAACCAAATTCCTCAACGATCTGTTCTACAGGTTCATTTTGAACTTCTTCTATGACATCGTCTCTTTCGCTATCACAGGCAATTAGAGCGAATACGAGTGGAATAGTGAGCAGTAGGTTTTTCAATTTCTTTTTAGTTTTCTAGCAATTCTTCTTCAGTTTAAACATTTTCTCCCCAAGTATCTAATTCTTCTTGGGTCCAAACGGAAGGAAAAAATATCCGTTTTTGGTATTTGGGGTGCATATATTTGGCCCATTCACTGCCCCCAGTAGCGGCTTCTGGTTCCTTACCATGATTCAGGTATTTTGAAGCTGTATTATAGTGAGCCATTACCCAAGTAATATTAATCGTATAATCTAAGTGACGCATGGCACTTACTAATGCATCATCTTCTCTAGCTTCTTTAGGGAGGTCCATATATCTCGCATAGATATTAATGGTGTTGTATTCTTCCATGAAGCGAATAAATTCCTTCCTATATTTCTCCTCAAAGGCGCTTAAGGTATAGCTTTTCTTACCCGTATGATAGTCTTTCCCAGCGGCCTGCCAATACAAGTGCTCAAAGGCGTGATCATAGGGTGTGTTTCTATCGATGGTTTCTCTAAACCGTGCATCAATTAGATTGATCAGTGACGTTGAGGCAAATTCGACCATTCGGTATTGTGCGCTCTGGAAACCGCTTGCCGGTGCCAAGGTGTTTCTAAATTTAAGGTACTGCTCTACTTCCATGCCCTGGGTCATGATCTGGAAAGAAGAGGTAAGCATATCAAAATAACGACTCACGCGTAATACCCGCTCTGAAAAAAATGTGGGTGTCAGATGTTCTTTATAGGCAATCTGTTTGATTTCCCAAAGCATCATTTTAAATAGCAGCTCATTTACCTGATGGTACATTATGAATACCATTTCATCAGGAAAGGTGGTGTGTTGTGTTTGAAGACTTAGTAGTGCATCGGTCTGTATATAGTCCCAATAATTGATGGGTTTACTATGTAGCAACCCTTCTAAATGGGTGTTCAAGTCTTGGTCTAGCAACTGATATTTTTCTGTCAGTTGCTCCATTAAACGCTCTCGTTCTGCTGCTTTGTTTTTCACGCTGCTAATCTACAATAATTCTGAAAGAATGCCTCAATCCTTTGAACTCTACTAAACTTGCTTTAAGAGAACCCACTGCCAAATCTGCTTTAATCAAAACGGGCATTTTGTTGTCGTCATCTGTGACCCAAACCGTTAAACTCTCTTTCTCCTTAAACACCCTGCCTGCCTGCACATACGGCCTGAATTTCATAACCGGTATTTTACCAAATTTGGTGTTCAAGATTTCCCGTCCCAAAAATTTCAATTTAAAATTATAACTCTCTCTGTCAAAGAACATATTCATGTTCACGGTTTCTCCTACTTTAATTTTTTCCGTATCCAGATTGTTTCTGAGATAATAGAAAGCTGAGACCATATCTTGGGCATCTTTCGGAAAATCTACCCATTCCTTGGTTTTGTGTTTTTTGTTATGTACTAGCGCCTTCCCCAGATTATGATCAAAATCAATCTCAATATCTTTAGTGTGTCCTCCTTCATCAATTTTTCGTTTAAAGCGATACGGAATATCTTTCTCCTTATCAATGTATGAATCGTAATAGTCTTCTACCTTGAAAAAGAAACGACTCATACCGATGGTTTCACCGATTCCCTTAACATGATAGACCTCGCGACCGTTGAGTGTGGTTTCATTCACCTCTAATGTTGCATAACCCGCCGTCACAAATCCGTAGTGAATTCGAAATTTGAACCACTCACCATCTTCATAGGCCTGTTCTTGGCCTTGCATGATCAAGGCTCCTAGCAAACATAGTACTGTGACAATTTTTTTCATCAGGCAAATTTAAGGGGTGTGATAATGAGTTTACAAGTATTGTTCCAAAAATAAACACCAACACTCATAAGTAACTAAAGTACCAATAAGATATTGTACCAAAAAATTTGGTCACCATTTGGATGCAAAAAAAACGCTACCTCTCTGTATCAGACGGTAGCGTTTCATTTCTGTTACACTTTTGATTATAAGGTTCCTCTTCTAGCTTGTTGGCGCTCAATCGCTTCAAACAACGCTTTGAAATTTCCAACACCAAAGCTTTGGGCTCCTTTTCGTTGAATGATTTCAATGAACATCGTAGGTCTATCCAATACGTTATTGGTGAACAATTGCAGCAGATACCCTTCTTCGTCACGGTCAATCAATATACCGTGTTTTTTCAACAGGCTGATATCTTCATCAATTTCTCCAACGCGTTCTGTAATATCATCATAATAGGTGTCTGGCACGTATAAAAACTCTACCCCTCTATCACGCATGGCCGAAACAGTAGCCACGATGTCATCTGTTGCCAATGCCAAATGCTGTACTCCCGCGCCATTATAAAAATCAAGATATTCCTCAATTTGTGATTTTTTCTCAGCTTTGGCCGGTTCGTTAATCGGGAACTTAATGCGTCCGTTTCCGTTACTCATCACCTTGCTCATCAGCGCGGTATATTCTGTAGAAATATCGTCGTCTGCAAATGAAATGATTTGCGCAAATCCCATCACTTCTGCGTAAAACTTGCACCATTTGTTCATCTCATCCCAACCTACGTTTCCAACGATGTGATCAATAAATTTCAATCCAACGGGTGGAGGATTGTAATGCGATTCCCATTTTTCAAATCCCGGTAAGAACACGCCACTATAATTCTTTCGTTCCACAAAAATGTGCACTGTTTCACCGTAGGTATAGATTCCAGATTTAATCACGTGGCCGTGTTCATCTTCTTCCTTTCTTGGTTCAAAAAAGGGTTTTGCACCGCGCTTGGTGGTCTCTTCAAAGGCTTTCGTGGCGTCGTCTACCCACAATGCAATTACCTTTGCCGCATCGCCATGCTCTTCAATATGGCGATTGATTTCCCCACCTTTATTGAGCGGTGATGTTAATACCAATCTTATTTTATCTTGTTGAACTACATAAGACACTCGATCTTTTACTCCGGTTTCTAAGCCCGAATAGGCCAATGACTGGAATCCGAACGCACTTTTATAGTAATGTGCTGCTTGTTTTGCGTTTCCGACATACAGTTCTACGTAGTCTGTTCCTAAGAGCGGTAGAAAATCTTCGGCATCAGCAAACAGTTTTTTTAGACCGTATTCTGTATTCTGTAAATCTTTTAAATTTTTTATTTCTTTTGACATGATGTTGTGTGTTTTAGGTATTGTGTTTATTCATTCCGAAGTCAAAACAATACTCACCACATCGCTCGAAGGTGTGGTGTTAGATCAGTTCTATGTGTTACAATGCTCTTGTTAGTCATGGTTTTCGTCTAACCAAGATTGGTAATAGCTATTGTCGGCAATTTCTAGGGCTTCTTCGGTTACCATCAATGGTTTAAAGGTATCTACCATGACTGCAAGTTCGTCTGTCTTCACTTTTCCGATGCTACGCTCAACCGACCCGGGGTGAGGCCCGTGTGGAATACCTGCGGGATGTAAAGAAATGTGACCCGCATCTACATCGTTTCTACTCATAAAATCACCATCTACATAGTACAGCACCTCATCGCTATCAATGTTACTGTGGTTGTACGGCGCTGGAATACTTTTCGGATGGTAATCATAGAGTCTAGGCACAAAACTACAAACTACAAAAGCATCGGTCTCAAACGTTTGATGAACTGGTGGTGGTTGGTGTATTCTTCCCGTTATGGGTTCAAAATCGTGGATACTGAAGGCATAGGGGTAATTATATCCGTCGTAGCCAACCACATCAAAAGGGTGACTGGCGTACACCATTTCGAACATATCATCTCCCTTTTTCACCTTGATCAGAAATTCTCCGCTTTCATCGTGGGTTTCAAGTTCGGTAGGACGTCTCAAATCTCTTTCACAAAAGGGGGAGTGCTCCAATAACTGGCCAAACCAATTTCTATAGCGCTTAGGCGTGTAAATAGGGCGTCTTGATTCAACAATAAACAAACGATTATCAGAATCATCAAACTGCATCTTGTAGATCATTCCCCTTGGAATCAACAAGTAATCCCCATATTTGAAATCAAGGTTGCCCAAATGGGTTCTAAGTTTTCCGCTACCCTTGTGGATAAAGATAAGTTCATCGGCATCGGTATTCTTATAAAAATAATCTTCCTGACTTTCTTTGGGAGCGGCTAATATGATCGTACAATCGCTGTTAGTGAGCACTGCTTTCCTACTGTCTAGATAATCGTTTTCAGGCTTCATTTGAAATCCACGAAAGCGGTACGACTGCATGTTGTTTTCTTTCGCCACCTTGGGTGCAACGCTATATTGCTTTTTAATTTCCTTTACCTGTGTAGGTCGCTGTTCGTGATACGAATTGGTATACATTCCATCAAACCCAATGGTACCAAACAATTGCTCGTGATAGAGGCTGCCATCGTCCTTTCTGAATTGCGTATGCCGCTTGGGCGGAATTTTTCCTAGTTTGTGGTAAAAAGGCATAGTTACTTGTGTTTGTTACAAATATCGGAATTTTTTATCGTAGGAGGTGGTAATGAAAACTTAAAACTTGAACCCGGCACTCACATACCATTCACTCTCACCGCGCTCAGGAGAGTAGGAGTATTTTATTTGTAATGGGCCAAGGAACGTTTCTAGTCCATACCCCAAGGCAACCCCCCAATAATTGATACGATCAATAAAGGCTCCGTCTTCAAACAAATCATCGCCTACATTGCTGATATTTGCAGCGAGATTCACATGGTTTTTCCGCAGAAATTCATAATCGAATGTGACGGCCGATTTAAGATAGGTATTCCCCCGCAAACTCAAGGCTTCATAGCCGTATAGCGGCACAATATTATTGATTTCCTTGAATCCAAATCCCCCAACGAAGAAGTCGAAAGAACGCGTGGTATCATCTCCAATTTTAAACCCACCCTCAGTGGTAACCCAGGCCGTAAAATCGCCGAAGAACGAATGTGCGTATCCGGCTTTTGCCTTGGCGATACTAAAACTTTCAAAATCGGTATTAAGACCATTGGCAAAGAGGTATAAATGAAAATCCCCAGAAAGAAACAGCCCTTCTTTTGGGAAAAAGGTGTTGTCATAGGTGTCATACGTCAGATAACCGTAGGTGCTGTAGTAATCAGTATTTTCAAAAAGTGTTCTCAGGTTATCATCTTGATCCAATCCGATGGTTTCAGACAGGTAGCGCAGCCGTTTGTGTTCTACTCCCATGCCCAATAAAAAAGTTCTTCGGAACAGGGTTTCCACATATAACTGATTGGTAAAATCACTGTACTCCAATTCAATTTTGTTGAGTTGGGCGGCACTCACTTCTTCTTCAAATCCTTCAGGAAACACAAATGACAGCGGTACATCTTTGTCAAAAAAGTTAAAGGATGAATGAAAACCCACACTCCAGTAATAGCCTTTATCTATATAATAATCAAAAGAATACCGGATATTGTCGCCAACGACAAAATCAAAGGAGGCGATATCGTTATTGGTGAATAGTCGCTTACGGGTTAAATTGATCAGGGCGCCCGTTCGGAACAAATCATCATAATGTGCCCCCAAACGAAGCAGGGTCTTGGTGTCACTCTCACGCAATTGAAAAACAGCTTTATAACTTCCGTCATCGGCCTCAACAAAACGATAATTGATATCTTGAAAATTCCCGGTGGCCGATAAATTATTGACGCCCTGATTAAAGCGTGTATAAGAGATTGTATCCGGAACTTGCAATTTCAATTTTCCGAGCACATAAGATCGTGTGTAATTCGTGTTTCCATGAATTTCAACCTCCTTGATAAAAATAGCTGATTCTTGATCGAAATTGACATTCAACTTTTCCGACTTTTTTTGACGTGCGGCTATCTCAAAAAATTGTTGTGAATACTGATAGGCTTCTTTGTACCCCGCATCTATAATTTGCTCGCCCTTATCAAAGGAAACAACGGTAAAGGCATCAATATTCGGATTGATGTAGACGTCCGTTTTCTTACGTTTTGCCTTCATATCATTGATGGTCTTGAAGTTATTGATCTGCGTCAACACTTCCAACCCAGAGCGTAATTTTTCTCGGGTACGCAAGCTATCCTGCACATCCACACCAATAATGATGTCCATTCCTTTGGCACGCACTTCATCAACAGGGTAATTGTTTACAACACCCCCATCTACCAACACGGTATCGTTGATAATCACCGGGCTAAACAATGAGGGCAACGCCCCGCTAGCCGATATCGCCTGGGGCAGATACCCTTCTTCCATGATGACGGCCTCTCCTGTTTCAATATTAGTGGCCACACAGAAAAAAGGAATGGGTAGTTCCGCAAAATTTTCGATGTCGCTCACATGACTGGTAAGACGACTGAAAAGATTGTAAAAGTTCTGTCCTTTGGAAATCCCGGAGGGCAACCGTAGCTGAAACCCCTCAAACGGCAAGGTGATCGCATACCGATCGGTTTCATTTTTCTCATAAAAGGTTTTTGCATTACGCGGAATATCATCTTGTATCAATCGGTCAAAATCGACCGTTTTAAAAATTGAGTCCAATTGACTCGCAGAATAGCCCGAAGCATATAATCCGCCAACAATGGCGCCCATACTGGTTCCACCTATGTAATCGATACGCACCCCAGCATCTTCTAGCCGTTTTAGAACACCAATATGGGCCAACCCTTTAGCACCACCACCACTTAGCACCACCCCAACCTTAGGGTCATCTTTGAGTTCGCTTTGAGCCAGCACGGGTTGCACGGAAAATATTCCGAAAACAATTACAAGCGCATACGTGATACTATGTCTCAAATTTTTTAATACTGAAGTGACACCTTTATTGGTTTCATTTTTGAAAATACGTTACAATCTTTTTGGCCCTGCTGGCACCTACTACCTTTTCCAAATCTTCAAAGCTCGCCTTAGAAACACGCTTTGTACTTTTAAAGTGCTTGAGCAGCTCCACCACGGTTTTCTCACCGATGCCAGGTATGGTTTCTAGGCCAGACTCCAACGCTTGTTTGCTGCGTTTATCACGGTGAAAGGTAATGCCAAATCGGTGCGCCTCGTTTCGCAGTTGCTGAATAATTTTAAGCGTTTCCGACTTCTTATCGAGGTATAGCGGAATAGGATCATCGGGATAGAACAATTCTTCTAGGCGTTTGGCAATTCCGATGATGGCAATTTTTCCGCGAAGCTCCAATTTTTCCAGACTTTTTAATGCCGAAGACAACTGTCCCTTTCCCCCATCTATGATGATGAGTTGTGGCAAAGGTTGCTCTTCTTCCTTCAATCTTTTGTACCGTCTATAGACCACTTCTTCCATGGAAGCAAAATCATCTGGGCCTTCCACGGTCTTGATATTAAATTTACGATAGTCCTTTTTGCTCGGTTTTCCATTTTTAAAAACCACGCAGGCTGCTACGGGATTTGAACCTTGGATGTTACTATTATCAAAGCATTCAATATGGCGCGGTTCTTCCGAAAGTCGTAAATCTTTCTTCATCTGTGCCATAATTCGTTTTTCATGTCTGTCGGGATCAACGATTTTTGCCTGTTTAAATCGTTCCATTCGGTAGTACTTGGCATTTCGGATGGAGAGGTCGAGAATTTTCTTTTTGTCGCCTGCTTTCGGAAGGTGCACTTTCACACCTTCTTCTGTATTTATTTTGAAGGGAACGTACAGTTCTTTGCTTTGAGAGTTGAAGCGTTGTCGCAATTCAACCACCGCCAACTCCAATAATTCCTTGTCAGTTTCTTCTAATTTTTTCTTGATCTCCAAGGTGTGTGACCGAATGATACTTCCGAAAGAGATCTGAAGGAAATTCACATATGCATAGCTTTCATCGGAAACAATGCTGAACACATCAACGTTGTTGATTTTTGGATTGACCACCGTGCTTTTGGCCTGATAATTTTCGAGCACATCAATTTTTTCTTTCACGCGTTGGGCGTCTTCAAACTGAAGGTTTTCGGCATAGCGCTTCATCTGTTGCTTAAAATTGCCCAAGGATTCTTTGAAATTTCCCTTGATGATGTTCCGGATGGCTTCAATATTTGCCAAATAGTCTGCTTCAGAATGGTGCCCTTCGCACGGACCCGCACAGTTCCCTAGGTGATATTCTAAACAGACCTTATATTTTCCGGCACGTATCTTCTCTTCTGCCAAATCATAATTACAAGTGCGCAACGGATACAGACCTTTGATCAAATCGAGCAAGGTATGCACCGTTTTCATACTGGTATACGGTCCAAAATACTCAGATCCATCTTTGATAAGTCTACGCGTTGGAAACACTCTAGGGAAACGTTCGTTTTTGATACAGATCCACGGATAACTCTTATCATCTTTCAGCATCACATTGTACTTGGGCTGATATTTCTTGATGAGATTGTTTTCGAGCAACAAGGCGTCTGTTTCAGTAGCCACCACAATATGCTTGATGTCTTTAATACGCTTCACCAAAAGGCGCGTACGCGCATTGTCATGTTTCTTCGTGAAATAGGAGCTAACCCGTTTTTTCAAGTTCTTGGCCTTGCCAACATACAGCAGTTTCCCATCTTTGTCATAGTATTGGTAGACCCCGGGCGAGTTGGGAAGGGTAGAAATTTGTAAGGGTACTGAAGCCTCTGCCATACGTGTAAAGATACTAGCTTAATCTTTTTTACCTAAATCTTTACGACTTCTAATTTTGTTAAGGTATGGTTAAAGCATCGCATTTGGCAAACCGCTTACCGAAGATACTACGTACTTTGTATAAATACCAAAAGATTGGACCGACCAAAGCCATTTTTAAATAAAATAACCACCTTGCTTGTCATCTTGATGGCAGGCATGTATGCTTTGGCACCGTTGCATCAACCTTTGCTGAAAGGATTTCACAACCTTGAACACAGCATTCTAAATACCAATGGCAATCATTCGCATGACATAGCGCATGATTCAGATTTGGCGCATGAACATGAGCATCAACTGTTGTCATTTTTCAACAACTTGTTTGATGATGCCAATGATGCAGAAGAACAATTCACAAAAGAATTCAAACTAGACAAACACATTGTTCAGCTTCGGTTGAATTTCAAAGTGCGAGGGCCGAACGCCTACCAACATACGTTTATCTATTTGAAGACGACTTATCATACCATTTTGTCTACTGCGCTTCCCCCTCCCGAGAACTGCTTTTCATAACCAATTCCTTTACGTTTCCAGTAAGTATACTGCGGAACACTATTTCCAATTTTTAAACTCAAATTATGAAAAGTACACTCTTAATGGGTCTACTCCTGCTTTGTGTTGCCGTAAAGGCACAAACCTTAAGCGGTGTAGTGGTAACCCAAGATAATATTCCACTAGAAGATGTTGCCATTTTTAATAAAAACAGTGGAACACATTCCCACACCAATACGGCTGGTCAATTTACCATTGACAAAACCAAGGCCAATGACGAATTATATTTCTCTTTTCTTGGATATACTTCAGTCACGCATTTCGTTTCAAGTGCCGACCTCACAACGCCCTTACAAATTAAAATGCTTGAGAAAACGCTGTCTTTAGACCAAGTAGTGGTTTCGCCTCAAGTAGATGCTCTCAACAGCATCGTTCAAGTAGATCTTGAAAATAATCCTGTGAAAAATTCGCAAGAAATACTGCGGAAAGTCCCGGGCCTGATCATTGGCCAACACGCTGGCGGTGGAAAAGCCGAACAGATTTTTCTGCGCGGATTTGACATTGACCATGGTACAGACATCAGCCTTACTGTAGATGGCCTACCCGTGAATATGGTTTCACATGCGCACGGACAAGGCTACAGTGACTTGCACTTTCTGATTCCTGAAACTTTACAAAATATCGAGTTTGGAAAAGGACCCTACTATTCTGAAAAAGGTGATTTTACCACTGCGGGATATGTAGCTTTCAATACCAAAGATCAGATTAAAAACAGCCTGATTTCTCAAGAAATTGGCGATTTCAATTCGTTACGAACGGTGGGTATGTTCAAATTACTGGATACCCAAACTTCTGATGCCTACGTTGCGAGTTCACTGAACACCTTTGACGGTCCGTTTGAGTCGCCACAGAATTT
>JAWWCH010000011.1:0-14743 GCA_033720575.1 Marinirhabdus sp. | reverse complement strand
ACCCAATGTGGGTTCTGCAGTTGCAGGCGGCATGGAAACTACATGTTATAAGGACGGCGATGAATGGGTCATTAACGGACAAAAAAAATGGATTGGGAATGCCACTTTTAGTGACGTGACCATCATCTGGGCCCGCGAAAAAGAGACGCATGCCGTAAAAGGTTTTTTGGTGCGAAAGGGAAATCCGGGCTATAAAGCAGAAAAAATGCAAGATAAAATGGCCCTTCGTACGGTGCAAAACGCATTGATCACCCTAACCGACTGCAGAGTTCCCGAAAGTGATCGCCTGCAAAAATGTGATAGTTTTAAAGACACGGCAAAAGTGCTAAAAATGACACGTGCCGCAGTAGCTTGGCAAGCGGTGGGTTGCGCAAGAGGTGCCTATGAAAGTGCCCTAAAGTATACTAAAAAACGGGAACAATTTGGTCGACCAATTGCCCGGTTCCAGCTTATACAAAACCACTTGGTAGAAATGGTGGCCAACCTAACCGCCATGCAAACCATGTGTTTCCGACTCAGTGAGATGCAAGACCTCAACATAATGACCGATGAGCACGCTTCCCTTGCCAAAGTATTTTGCAGCATGCGCACTAGAGATGTGGTAAGCCGGGCCCGAGAGGTCATGGGCGGTAATGGTATCTTGTTAGAATATGATGTGGCGCGATTTGTTGCAGATGCAGAGGCCATTTACAGTTATGAAGGCACCAAAGAAATCAACTCCTTAATTGTTGGGAGGGCGATAACGGGTTACAGTGCCTTTGTGAGCTAGAGCCTACATTTCGTTAAGCAACTTGTTGATTTCATCAAGTTTTGGGGTGAGTACCACTTCGATTCGTCTGTTCTTGGCCTTACCCTCAGCGGTAGCATTCGATGCAATGGGTGCATACTCCCCTCTTCCTGCCGCAGTCAAATTATCTTTGGGTATACCGGAATTTTCAGTAAGAATATTCACAATAGCTGTGGCACGTTTGGTAGATAAATCCCAATTGTTGGTAATGTTGCCGTTGCCGCTGTATGGGACATCATCGGTATGCCCTTCAATGAGCACAGCAATCTCGGTATTTTCGGCTAACACGTTCCCTAAGGCATTAACGGCATCTCTCCCCCGTGCATTCACCGCCCAACTTCCACTTTCAAACAACAATTTATTTTCCATAGAAACATAGACCTTGCCATCTCGTTGTTCAACGGTTAGACCATTGCCTTCAAAATTTGTTAGGGCTGCAGAGATGGCATCTTTTAGTTGCCGCATTTTGGCATCCTTCGCGGCAATAATACCTTCTAATTCTTCCACGCGCTCAGAGCGTGACCTCAACTGTTTCTCCAATTGTTTGAGTCGCTCTGCCTCTGCGGCCAAAGCCTTTTCTTTCTCTTCCAATTGTTTGAGCAAATTTCGGTTCAAGGCTAAGTTTTCGGTCAAGGCACCCGAACTATTCGCTTCCAAGGCATCATACGACTTTTGTAACCGCTCAAGATTATTTTCGGCAGCAGCCAAATCCATTGCCAATTGTGTTTTTTCTGCTTGAACAGCCTCCAATTCCTTTCTAAGGTTTGCCACGGTATATGCGTCGGCACTGCTTTCTCGTCCGTCAATTTCTGCCATTAAGGCTTCATTTTCGGCGCGCAGTTCGTCATTTTTCTTTTTCAGATCTTCATACACTTGTGATGAAACACAACTGGATAACACAATAGTTGATAAAAGGAGAAAAAGTAGGTTTTTCATAGGGTTGCGATGTTAGGTTAAGGCGATAGGCAAACTAGTTAAATTTCGAGTTCCACAAGATGCGGACAATGGTCACTGTGAAACGCATTGGGTAATATAACGGCGCGTGTTAGATTTTCTTGTAACGGTTCGGCAACCATATTGTAATCGATACGCCAACCCTTGTTATTTGCGCGGGCGTTGGCACGATAACTCCACCACGTATAATGGTGGGGCTCTTTATTGAAATGCCTAAAACTATCAATAAAACCACTGTCTATAAAGTTTCCGATCCATTCTCGTTCAACAGGAAGAAAGCCAGATACATTTTTATTTCGAACCGGATCATGGATATCTATGGCTTGGTGACAAATGTTGTAATCGCCACAAATCACCAAGTTCGGTATGGTTTCTTTGAGATTGTCAATATACTCCTGAAACAAAGCCATGAATTCCAGTTTGTGATCAAGACGTGCGATGTTTGTTCCGCTAGGCAGGTAAAGGCTCATGATTGAAACGTCATCATAATCTACCCGAATGGTACGTCCTTCAACATCCATAGACTCAATTCCAGTACCGTAGGCTACATGATTGGGCTCTGTTTTACAAAAAATAGCAACCCCGCTATAGCCTTTCTTTTGCGCACTGAACCAATAGTGAAATGGATATCCGGCGGCTTCTATTTCGGCAACATCCACTTGGTCTTGATTTGCTTTGGTTTCTTGTATACAAACCACATCTGGATTGGCACTCTTGAGCCAATTTGTAAATCCTTTTCGCATTGCCGCGCGTATTCCATTGACGTTATAAGAAATTATTTTCATGCTGCTCATTGTTGACGTGGTGATTTAGTGAACTAGCCAAGAACGAAAAGTTGGTAACTGTCTTTAGCTGATTGTTTCTATTCGAATGCTAAAATAAATAGTATCGTATTTTTACAGCAAAGGTTTGCTGAAAGGTTTTCAAGAAACAATCAACAAAATAGAACTTTCAGCGTTACGTTTGTAGGCCTATGAAGTATTTTTTGCTTTTACTTTTGCTGTGTACCGTCACTCATGGAGTAGCGCAGGATACAATTACAAATTACCGAAGCAAAAAAGTTGCTGTGCGCGATACCATTTTGGTTGATACCCTAAGCATTAATCCGGAACGATTTGAACTTTTGGATTCGGCTGGAAAACGAATTGACAACACACAATACAGCATCAACTTTGCCACGGCTGAGCTCACGTTCCCCAATGCCCGAGTAAACGAAGATTCTATTACCATCAACTATTTGCGCTATCCTGAATTTCTCACACGCGATTATTTCACTTTTGATAGAAATCGAATCATAAAGAATACGGGGAACATTGACCGACTCTATTCGCTAGAGCAGGGCAATGACGATCGAGCGTTCAAACCTTTCGACGGCTTGAATACGGTGGGCAGCATTTCTCGTGGCGTCACCATTGGAAACAACCAAAACGCAGTGGTAAATAGTGAATTGGATTTACAGATCACAGGAAAATTAAACGACAAAGTTTCCATACGCGCGTCAATCCAAGATGCCAATATCCCCACTCAACAAGGGGGATATTCGCAGAGTCTTGATGAATTTGATCAAATCTTCATCGAACTGTACAGTGACAATTGGAACATTCGTGCAGGAGATGTTGACCTTCAAAATAACAATAGCTATTTTGGACGCTTCACCAAGAAAGTACAAGGCATTTCTTTAGGAGGCACCCTCAATCATGAAAATGGCGCAAAAACAACCGCTTATGCTTCTGGTGCTTTAGTAAGGGGAGTCTTCCAACGCAGTCAGTTTACGGGCCAAGAGGGAAATCAAGGCCCGTATAAATTAGTAGGTCCTAATGGAGAATTGTTCATTCTCATTGTTTCAGGAAGTGAACGCGTGTATGTGAACGGACTATTATTGCAACGTGGTGAGAATGCTGACTATGTAATTGATTACAATGCAGGAGAAATAAAATTCAACCCTACCTACCCTATTACTGCCAATATGCGAATTACGGTAGAATACCAATTTACAGACCGTAATTACACTCGATTCATTGGCTATGGCGGTGGAAATTACAGCAGTGAAAAATTAGATGTAGGCGTCTACGTTTACTCTGAAAGCGATGCGAAGAACCAACCGCTTCAACAAAACTTAACCGAAGAACAAGTAGATATTCTTCAGGCGGCCGGTGACAATATGAACCAAATGGTGGCCCCTTCAGCCGTTCCAGATACGTATTCGGAGAATAAAATTTTATATCGCAAGGAAACTGCTTTGGACGGAACTGAAATTTTTGTGTTTTCAACCAATCCCGAAGATGAATTGTTCAGCGTTCGCTTTTCGTTGGTTCCAGAGAACCAAGGAAATTATGTGTTGAGCAGTCAGAGCGCTATCAGTAGGATCTTTGAGTACGTTCCGCCAATCAACGGTGTTCCACAAGGAAATTATGAACCTATCATTCAGCTTAATGCTCCCACCAATTTACAAGTGGGCGGCTTAAATGGGAGCTATAGACCCACTTCAAAAACCACCCTAAACTTTGAAATAGCCGGTAGTCAAAACGACCTCAACCTCTTTTCAGATCTGGACGATGGGGATAACGACGGGTTTGCAGGACGACTGGATGCAAGACAAAACATATTCACGACAGCAGACACCCTGAAAATTGATGCTATTGGCGCTCTAGATTTTATCAACGAAGATTTTAGAACCATTGAACGCTTGTACAACGTTGAATTTAATCGGGATTGGAACCTGCTGAATCCTGAGGGAGATCAACGCTTTTTAATTGGTGGGTTTGAACTGAATTCTCCAAAAATGGGTACGGCCCAGTATACCTTTCAAAATCTGGATTTTTCTGAAAACTTCTCAGGGACACGCCATGTTCTAAACGGAGGTCTACGGTTCAATAAACTTCAAACTTACACCAGTGCCAGTGTTTTGGATAGCAAAAGTGACAGCCTCAACTCCAATTTTAATAGAATACACCAAACGGCCATTTATGCACTGAAAAAAGCTTGGGTGGGCGGTAAAGTTTCAGCAGAAGACAATCAAGTTCGTGATGTGGCCACGGATAGCCTGAGTTTGGTGAGTCAGCGATTTTCAGAATACGAAGGTTTTGTGGGTATTGGAGATAGTACCGATGTCTATGTGGAAGCGGGGTATAGACACCGTGTGACCGACAGTGTACTGCTCAATACATTGTTGAAGGTGAACACTTCGAATACGTATTTCATGAAGTCGCGACTGGTGAACACGACCAATACCCAAGTTTCTGTTTTCGCAAATTACCGTGAGCTCACTCCATTCAACCGATCTAGCGATTCTTTGGAAAAGGAAAAATCGTTGAACTCCAGAATTTTATACAACCAAAATTTACTAAAAAATGGCATTCGCATCAATACAGTTTTGGAAGCCAACAATGGAGTACTTCCGCAGCAAGAATTCACCTATACCCAAGTAGATCCTGGACAGGGTATCTACACCTGGATTGACTACAACGAGAATGGCGTACAGGAATTGGATGAATTTGAAATCGCCCAATTTCAAGATCAGGCCGACTATGTTCGAATTTTATTACCGAATCGGATCTTTATAAAGGTTCGGGAGAATAAATTCAGTCAGATTTTGACTCTAGACCCGAACAATTGGAGCAACAAAGAGGGATTTTTGGGAATCTTGTCGAATTTCCACAACCAAACCTCCTATGTATTGAATCGTAAGGTGAGAAGGGATAATGATGGCTTCAATCTGAATCCGTTCAAGGATGGTGATGAAGACGAGTTGGGGTTGAATCTAAATTTCAGGAACGTGTTGTTTTTCAATCGAGGAAAACAAAATTACACAACATCATATACGTATGTAGCCACCTCGGGAAGCAATTTGTTGGCCGTGGGTCTACAGGAAAATAAATTGGTGAGCCATCAATTGAATTTCAACCATAAGTTCTGGGAATCTTGGTTACTGAACCTTCGAGGAGCCTTAGGAGCGAACGAGAGTACCTCAGAAAACTTCCCAAGTAGGAATTTCGAGCTAGATACCTATGAAGTGAACCCCAAACTCTCATATTTATTCAATCGATCTACTCGATTTGATGTGTTCTACCAATACATGGACGAACAAAACGTCTTGGGCAGTATGGAACAATTGGTACAGCAGAAAATTGGCACCTCATTTTCATACACCGATGCACAGAAGATTTCTATTAATGGGGAATTCAATTACATCGATAATGCATTTGAAGGCAGTGCCTTTTCTCCCGTTGCCTATCAAATGTTGGAAGGTCTGCAACCCGGCACCAATTTTACGTGGACGCTGCTCTTTCAAAAAAGGATCACCAAATATCTCGACGCCAACCTCTCATATTTCGGAAGGAAAAGTGAAAATAGCAGCACCGTGCATACCGGTAGTGTTCAACTTCGGGCGTATTTTTAATAAAAAAAGCCACCCGATTGGGGTGGCTTCATTTTTCATATAAAACGGATAGATTATTCTACAATTATACGTTTTACTTTATTCAACTTGTCTTTTCCAACGCGTACAAAGTACACTCCAGAAGAGACATAAGACATATCGATGATTTTGCTGTATCCGTTTCCGTTATGCTCTAAGCTGTAAAATGCCAATTGCTGGCCTAAAACATTGTACACAAAAACAGGAAGATCATCTGTGATGTCGTTTGTATTCAAAGACAACTCGTATCGGTTATTGTCTAATGACACGATCAAAAATTCAGCTGCTGAGAATGATTGACTTTCAACACTTAGGATTTCTCCAGTAATATTGGCGGTGTAATCATTGGTTCTACCGAATGTTAAGTCGTCACAAGGATCCAATACGTTTCCACCTTGATCTTCATCTTCACCTCGAAGTCTCATTCTGTGCATACCAGTGGTTGCCTCAGGAAAGTCTGCGAAATCAATGGTAAAGTTGAAATCGGTATTGGCATTTGGCACGAAATCGTTCGCAACCAATTCAGACGGCTCAAACGTATTGTTATCGTTAAAATCGATCCACAACGCATATACAGAATCTGCAAAGCCCATCTGCAGTGTTCCTTCAAAAGGATTGTCGCTCAATACAAAGTTGAACACAATATCTGTGTCATCACTATAACCTGCAGGCGAAGTACCACAATTGGTGTTGATGTCTTGATCTGCCAATTGAATTTGGGTAACCCCATCGTTAAAGCCAGCACAGTCTGAAGTTGGCATACAAATTTCACTGGTCACGGTTACCATAACGTCGTCATTAGTGGTATCTGAATCTCCAGCTAATTCGGTACCCGCCACGATATCGTAATCGCCAAGGACAGAAAGATCTGCAGTTTGTGTAAAACTGTAGGTATCTGTTTCGCCAATAGCTATAGAACCTGTGTACGTTTCTTGTACAGGCGTCCCTCCATCGATGGTATAGAAAACGGGGATACTGGTTTGTGTTGCTGTACCGAAGTTTGTTATGGTTACGGTAATGGTTTCAGTAGCTCCCAATCCTCCAGAAACTGGTTCGTCAATTGACGTAACCCCTACGTCATCTGGTTCCAAGAATGAAACATCTTTGATGAAGCAATCGTTAGCCGGATTTTCATCACCCACCAATGCGGTGCACGATTCTAAAGTATACGTTTGGCCTTGGGTGCTTAAATCGGCCGTAGCCGTAAAGGTATAGTTGATCGTAGTTGCTGCCGGAATTGGCCCTGCAATCACTTCTACCACTGGTGTTCCACCATCTACCGTGTAACTGATAGGCACATTGGTCTGTGGATCGGTTCCGAAATTACGAACCAATACTTCAACCGTTTCGTTTGCAGTAAGCACACCATTTGTTGGCTGTACAAAATCGATAACCCCTACATCATTTGCAAAGTCGGGTGCAATTTTAAATCTACCTACAACATTTGAACGTTGCGGTTGCATCAATTCATTTACGAAATACATCGTTTGGTAATCGGTTGGATCGATGTCAATTTTACTATAATCCCCGTATCGAATTCCAGGAATATTTGCTGTTCCTTGGAAAATTAATTGCGGTGCCAATTCCATTGTTCCATTCGGAGTAGAAGCGAAACGTCCGGTATAATACGTTGACACGAAAGAATTTGATGTTCCGTTTCCAGTAGCGGCATTTGCCATTCTACTGAAGCCCATTCCTATGTTTCCTTGGTTGTCCATGATCATACTACCGTGCCAGAAGTGTGCGCCCTCTGGATCTGCAAAGGTTCCTTCTTGTTCGAGCACCCATGGTTCACCATCATCGCTCTGTCTGAACTCATACCAACGAATGGCAGCTTGTTCATTTCCGGTTCCTACATCAATCACAAAGTTAAATACTGCACTGTTGTAGGTTGGAAACTTTTTGTACTGTGCCTGGTTCATGATAATTCCTTGCAAAGCATCAATATCAGCTCCTCCGTTAGGTTGCGACAAGTTGTTAAACGCAGTACCATCAAAGATAGAGGTAAAAGGAGTAACTGTAACTTCTTGCGGCGCAGAAATGGTAGAGTTAGCAGGTGTATCAAAATCTACATCCAAGTCCCAGAATTTGATGCTATCTTCAGAAACTCCAGGATACGCATCATCTTGAAAGAACACCACAGTTGCATTTCCTGGTCCTGGGTATTGATCATCAGAAATATTCAAAACCTGTACACTTGCAAACCCTTGATTGAAGAAATTTGGCAATTGGAAACCTTGGATAGAGACATTTCCTGCTGGCTCACCATTTAACATGGCTTGACGTTCCATGGCATACACTCTATTGCCATTAGATTGATCGGTTACATAATACCCGTCACTCCATACTGAGAGTTTTTGGTAGTCGTTTATGGTACTAATGTTGTATACATTCCATCCATCATTAACTGGGTCTGGTCCGTCTGAAACGGCAATTTGCGCACCATTTCCGAGAAAAGAAACCACCCAACGTCCAGGAGTAGGGTTAGATGCTGAAGTTGCCACTGGATCATAAGAAACCGTAAGATCACAACATCCGCTTGATGGGAATATTGCTGGATTAGGACTTGTTTGTCCTACCAATTCAACACCATCCTTATCATAGATGGCAAAACCGGTATTGAATACGGCAAAGACGTGGTTTGGACCTACAGCGATTGAAGGATCTGTAGGCTGAGAATTCGAAAAAGCAGAGGTAAACACTAAGTCTGGAGTACGTCCAGGCGTTTTCTGCTCGTATTGGTGGGGCTCTTGTGAAAGGATATCGGCCTGTTTTCCTTTACCAGGAACAACTTCCCAACGCTTACGATAGGCACGCCCGTCTTGTGCTTCACCTTTAGTGGTCGCGGGTGTCAATTGGTTCATCCTTGTAGACAAGGGTGACACATAGGTGTGGCCATCTGCCGTTGCAATCACCGAAGCACCTTGTTCTTGTGCAGTAACACCAAATGACATGGCGATAAAACACAGTAATACTGATAATTTTAATTTCATAAATACGATTTAACTATTAAACTATTTTAAAAGCTAAAAATAAGTGTTCTCTAAGCCAATTCATAATTTGAATGGCCCTAGTTCAGTTTTTGTCAAGCGAAGGAAAACAGGATACACTTCTATATCACTGAAAACTAATGTTTTGCTACAATACTCGGTCGTGCTATTTAACATTTTTAAAATTGTGAGTGTGAGA
Source organism: Marinirhabdus sp. (assembly GCA_033720575.1). Lineage (GTDB taxonomy): Bacteria > Bacteroidota > Bacteroidia > Flavobacteriales > Flavobacteriaceae > Marinirhabdus. The sequence continues at coordinate 5,396 of JAWWCH010000011.1, read as the reverse complement.
GCGGCACATATTTTGTATTTTAACATCATACAATCTTAAAAACACTTATATGAAAATTCTAAACCTAGCCGTGATCAGTATGCTGTTGATGTGCACAGCGTGTTGCACTAGTGGCAAAACCACAAAAGAGGCTTCTTCAAATGAAAGTATGGATACAACTAAAATGATGGAAGCAGGCTATACCATGGGTACAGTCGTTGCTTCAACAGCTGAAAACGATTGCCCGTATGTTCTCAAATCTACTATAGATGGAAATGACATAATGTTTGATCCTATCAACCTGGAAGAAACCTACAAAAAAGACGGAATGACCGTTTGGTACAAATATACTGGCTTACGAATGATGAATCGCTGTGAGAAAGCAAACCCAATTCGTCTTGAAGAAATTCAAAAAGCAAAATAGATTTTTCAGAAATAAACATAAAAAAAGGCCGCCCAATGGGCGGCCTTTTTGCTTCGTTGTGTTCTAATTATTCAACGATCAACTTTTTAGAAACACCACTTGTGCTGTTTCCAATTCGAACGATGTATACGCCACTAGCTGCGTAAGACATATTCAATTCATAATTGTACCCAGTACCATCATTGTCAAGACCATAGCTTAAAAGCGTTTGTCCCAACACATTGGTTACGGTCAATGTCAATCTTTCTGTTGTGGCCGTTGTAGGCAACGAAATGTCGAACATGTTGCCTCCTTTGTTCACTACGATAAGGTCGCTATCGGTAACGATATTCTCTTCAACACCTAAAGTAGTATTGGTCACCGTTTTAGTAGCGGTGTCGTTAGACGGAACAGCGTCGCCAGAAAGTCCTGTAGTTACCGTGATATCATAAGATGCCCCTGGTATGAACATGTCAACAAGAGCTGTAAAGGTATATTCAACACTTTCAGTACTTGCCAAAGGCCCAGCAATAACTTCATCAGCTATGCTAACTCCGTCTACTGTTAAGTTGATTGGAATGTTAGACTGTGTGTCGGTTCCAAAGTTGAATACGGTTACCGTAACCTCTTCTGCTGCGGTCAATTCACCATCGTTAGGCTCAAGGATGGTAACGGCACCTACGTCATTCGCTTGAGTAGGAGCAATGGTAAACACACCTACGTGGTCTTTTCTACCACCCACTGCGATTTCATTGATAAACCAGAAGGTAGCATCGTCGTTCGGGTCGATATCAATTTTTGAATAATCCCCGTAACGTAAGTTTGGAATGTTTGATGTACTCTTCTTGATCAAGGTTTCACTCACGGTCATGGTACCCAATGGATCAGCAGCAAAACGACCTGTAAAGAATGTACCCACACGATTATCGGTTGGGTTGGGAGTAGTAGGCCCTGCCATAGCAGAATATCCTAGAGCAATGTTTCCTTGACCGTCCATCATCATACTTCCCATCCATGCGTGTTTTCCATCCGGCGAAGTGTATGTTCCTTCTTGATGCAATGTCCAAGGCTGACCTGCACCGGTCTGGCGCAATTCTACCCAACGGATACCACCCAATTTTCCACCACTAGCATCGGTATCAACGGTAAAGTTGATCAGGGCCGAGTTATAGGTAGGGAACTGTCTGAACTGTGCTTGGTTCATAATGGTTGCCTGAATGGCGTCAATTGAAGCACCCCCTCCTGGCTGTGGAAAGTTAGAGAAGCCGCCACCATCAAATACAGAGATAAATGGTGCCAATGGAATTTCAGTAACCGTAGAAACTTGAGAATTTGCTGGTGTATCAAAATCAGGCTCCACGATCCAGTATCTTATGTGGTCGGTTGAAACCCCACCGTAAGAATCGTCTGCAAGATAAACTACAGTAGCACCACCAGAAGTTGGCAAGTCATCATTAGTCACATTCAATACTTGCGCACTGTGAAACGAAACACCTGGGTTCGGATTGATCCATCCGGGCAATGAAAATCCTTGGATACCAGCTGTTGGAGCTCCGGCTAAAGCTGCAGCTCTTTCAACAACCCACACCTTGTTAGATCCGTTGCCCCCATTGTTTGCAGTGATGTAATAGCCATCTCTCCAAACCGAAAGTTTATTGTAATCATTCACACTTGGCACAGTATACACGTTCCATCCAGAAGTAACTGGGTTAGGTCCGTCAGATACGGCAACCTGTACTTGTCCGTTTGACGAAAAGAGATAAGACAATACCCATCGATCGGCATCATTGTCGTAAGATACCGTAAGGTCACAGCATCCCCCTGCAGAGAAGATGTTGCTTGCGCCAAGTTGACCCGTCAAAGGGTTTCCTGATTTATCAAAAATTCTAAAACCTGTATTAAATACGGTCAATACGTGATTCGGACCAACTCCCAAAGCAGGGTCAGTTGGTGATGCCCCTGAAGCTGTAGCTTCAAAATCGAACAATAATGAACGCGTATTGATTTTCCCTTCCATCGGATTCGGGTTGCTCGCATATACATCATTTGTAGTTTGCGGATCCTTCCCGATGATAAATGGGTATGAGGTAGAACGCTTGTCTTGCGCTTCACGCTCAGTAACATCTGCAGGAATCAAATTGGTTCTTGATTCAAGCGATGGCACAAATATTTTAGGCGGTGTTTGGCCTACAAAAAATGGACCTTCCTGTGCATTCACGGAAAAACCAAATGCCATGACGATGGCGAGTAATGTTAATTTTAGTTTCATTAGAAATAGTTTTTTTAGGTTAATTCTTAATAAGACGTTAAAATTACGAAAACTTCCCCTGTAATAAAAAGAAAAACCCTCTAAAAATTAGAGGGTTAGTCTACTATTTCGGTATGTTATTCAACCAGCGTTCGTACGAATTACTGATTCTCAGTCGATCCACGATTTCAGCAATCGGAATTCGTTCTTGCTCCATCGTATCCCGATCTCTAATGGTGACGGTCTGGTCTTCCCTGGTTTGATGATCTACCGTAATGCAAAATGGCGTACCAGCAGCATCCTGACGTCTGTAGCGGCGTCCTACTGCATCTTTTTCGTCATAAGCCACATTGTAGTCCCATTGTAACGTTTCTACGATTTCTTGAGCTATCTCGGGCAAGCCATCTCTTTTGATAAGCGGCAAAATGGCCGCTTTTACCGGCGCTAAAATTGAAGGAAGTTTCAGCACTACCCTACTACTACCATCCTCCAAGCTTTCGTCTTGAAGGGAATGGCTGAGTACTGCCAAGAACATTCTATCTAAGCCTATAGAAGTCTCAACCACATAGGGAACATAGTTTTTGTTGAGTTCTGGATCAAAAAACTGTAGTTTCTTACCACTGTGTTTTTCGTGTGCCTTCAGGTCGAAATCGGTTCGGGAATGAATCCCTTCCAATTCTTTGAATCCGAAAGGAAAATCAAATTCTATATCGGCTGCGGCATTGGCGTAGTGCGCCAATTTTTCATGGTCATGAAATCGGTAATTCTCTGCGCCCATTCCTAAAGACAAGTGCCAATTGAGGCGAGTTTCTTTCCAGTATTCGTACCACTTTAGCTCTTCTCCAGGTCTGACGAAAAACTGCATTTCCATCTGTTCAAATTCACGCATTCTGAAGATGAACTGCCGTGCAACGATTTCATTTCTGAAGGCCTTACCCGTTTGGGCAATTCCGAACGGTATTTTCATCCGTCCCGTTTTTTGAACGTTCAGGAAGTTCACAAAAATCCCTTGGGCGGTTTCTGGTCTGAGGTAAAGGTCTGTAGCACTTTCGGCTGATGCTCCTAGTTTCGTACCGAACATCAGGTTAAATTGTTTCACATCGGTCCAATTCTTGGAACCGGTATCAGGATCTGAAATTTCCAGTTCTTCTATCAATGCCTTTACATCGGCCAAGTCTTCCGCTTCGAGCGAACGCGCCATTCGCCCTAAAATCTCCTTTTGTTGTTCGCGATAGCGCACCACACGTGGATGTGTAGCCACAAACTGTACTTCATCGAAATCATCCCCAAAGCGTTTTTTTGCCTTGGCTATTTCTTTTTGGGCCTTTTGCTCCAATTTTTCGGCATAATCTTCTATCAAAACATCTGCCCGGTATCTTTTCTTAGAGTCTTTATTGTCTATCAATGGATCGTTAAAGGCATCTACGTGCCCCGAGGCCTTCCAAGTGGTAGGATGCATCAAGATTGCGGCGTCAATCCCCACAATATTTTGGTGCATATACACCATGCTTCGCCACCAATATTCACGAATATTTTTCTTTAATTCTACTCCGTTCTGTGCATAGTCGTAAACAGCGCTGAGTCCGTCATAGATTTCACTTGAGCCAAATATGTACCCATATTCCTTTGCATGGGATACTACCTTCTTAAATTGATCATCGTTTGCCATGGCGCAAAAATAGAAAATTTTAGATGTGCCCATGCAACCAATGGCGCTTTTTAAACCAAAAAAGCCTGCAAAGAAAAACTTTGCAGGCTTCAGAATTTTTTAAGGGGATTTGTTTATCGAAGTTCCATGGTAGTGGTAGCAATTTGTCTTCCGCCATCAAAAACATTGATTACATATCGTCCTTCAATTAAGTCTTCTTCCCTGGCACTTACCATGGCGCAGACATCAAGTTCTTCATTTTCGTAATACACATTTACAGAAGTACTGTAATTGAGAATACCGTTGTCAAACTCAAGGATGGCCTTATCACCCAATACATTGTTTTTTGGGTTTAATACCTGCACATAGAACGTACGATCTCCGGCCTCAGCAATCGCGTTAGGTGCCAATTGGAAACAGGCACGAATCTTATCGGCTCTACTACTTCTGCGGGTATCAACCACTTTCCCGCTGTTTCTGATGATCACGGCTTCTCCACGAAGATCGGTAGCCTTAACCACCGAACCGCGCTCTAACGTTTCGGCAAGGTTTTGGTTCTCCATATTCACAGAATCAACCACTTTTATGGTTTCGTTCAAGACCGTGTTGGTACTATCTCGTTCAACCACCAGTCTATTGTTTGCTGCAATAAGACTATCTGCCTTACGGAATAACGCCCGACGTTCGGTTTTCAATCTGCCAATTTCAGCTTTGTAACGATTGATGAGCTCTACGTTCGCTTCTGCGTCTTTTACTGAGTCTAATAATATTTCTATTCGCTCACGAGCCGCCAATAACTCATTGTCTTTTAACTCGTTGTCTTGAATCACCTCGTCGTAGTTTGCGATGAGGTCTTCCAATTCATTTTCTATTTCGGTCTTTTGTTGCTCTAGCCCAGTTAACGTACTTTTACTATCGTTATATAAAACAACGGTATATACAGCCAAAGCAATAAGTAAAACCGACAATACACCGATCAATACTTTAAACTTAGCACTATTATTTTCAGTAGTCATACTATTTTAGGTTTGAGTTTAATGGTCAAAAGTACTGTGCTACATCATGCGCGGGTGTTTATGAAATGGTAAAAAAAATTAAAATATGTTAAATCTTTTGTT
>JAWWCH010000010.1:0-14784 GCA_033720575.1 Marinirhabdus sp. | reverse complement strand
TTAAAGCACGCTTGTTTGATATGCTCATCGGAGACTGGGATAAAGAGCCAGATCATTGGCGTTGGGCCTTGTATTATACTCGAGGGATAGACAGTGTCTATGTTCCTATAGCCCGAAACAAAGACCACGCATTTGCCAGTCTTGAAGGAGATGTTTTGGATGTGGCACGTTCCATATTGGGTAGTAGTAATCAGCGTCATATCTATTCCGATAATTTAACCGATTTGAGTTGGTTCAATTCTGAAGGAATCATTCTTGACCGAGCTTTGTTGCAACGATCTAGTTTAAAACAATGGCAATTTGTTGCCAAACAGATTCAAGAAAAATTGAGCGACGCCGCCATTGATGTCGCTTTTGAAAACGTTCCTGTTGAAACACGTGGTGAAGAATTAGACAACATTATTCAAACCCTAAAAGCACGGAGAGACAACCTACTTGACATAGCGGAACGTTATTACGCCTTCTATAGTAAATTACGTACCCTACAAGGTACCGATGGATCTAATTATTTTGAGATTGATCGCGCCGAAAAAGGGGTTACGATTGTTAGGGAATTTGGATATAATGCGGGTAAAAAAGGCGCGTTGAAACGAGAAATCAATTTTCGGAATGAAACGGCAAAAGAGTTATGGGTCTATGGGTTGGACGGAGATGATTATTTTGAAGTGATTGGTGATGGGGTTGATAACTTGTTGATCCGCTTAATTGGTGGCCATGGGACCGATACATACAATATTACCAACGGTGCAAAAATTAGAGTGTATGACCACCTTTCGTTCCCCAATACCGTTCTTGAGTCAGATGGTGCTACCGTTCGGTTTACCGACCTCTATACCTTAAATACCTACGACTACCGTAAGCAAATAGATTCCGAAAACAATTTTGTGGCTACCAGCGGATACAATCCTGACGATGGGATTAAATTGGGTTTACAATTCATACGGGAAATGAATGGTTTTAGCCGAAATCCCTTTTCAAGACAGCATCAATTCAGTGGAGGTTATTACTTTGACACCAACAGTTTTGATGCTTCGTACCAGGGTGAAACGGCAAACCTGTACAAATCGTTCAACTTGAACTATGGTGCTCGCATAACGAGTGCCAATTTTATCCATAACTATTTCGGGTACGGGAACGAGACCGTCAATCGTCAAGATTCCCTCGGTTTTGATGCCAATCGTGTTGAAGTGCAAAATTTGAGTGCAAATATCGGGTTGGTTCGAAATTCATATTTTGGTAGTTTTTACAAACTTCAGTTTAGAGGAGAAGCGATTTCAGTGAATAGTCCGATCACCGGGAACACCAACCCTGGGAATATTGCCGTATTGGAAGAAACCAATATTTATGGAACTCTAGAGGCAGTTTATAGTTATAGGAGTTTTGACGACGCAAGAAATCCGACACGCGGTATGCTCTTCGATCTCGATGTGGGAGTCACCGATAATTTGGATGATATTTCAAGAATATTCGGTTTTTTAAAGACCAGACTCGGATTTTATAATAGCTTGGTGCCGAATGAAAAACTAGTCTTGAAAACCAATGTACAAGGACATTTCAATTTTGGGAACAAGTTCGATTTTTATCAGGCTATTACCTTGGGTGCCAATGAGGGCCTAAGAGGCTATAGGTCAAAACGTTTTTCAGGCAAATCGAGTTTTTTGGGAAGTGCCGATGTTCGCTACAGTTTTGACGAGTTTAGAATAGAACTGTTTCCAATACAATTGGGTGTGTATGGGGGTGCAGATCTGGGACGCGTCTGGACGCCGTCAGGAAACTCAGAAAAATGGCATAATGCGTATGGTGGCGGATTTTGGTTGAACAGTAGGGGTGGTTTCAACGCCTCTGCCAGTGTGTTTACTTCTACCGAAGACACCCGATTTGTGTTTGGACTAAGTTTTGGTTTTTAATAACAACCTATGAGAAAATTTTACCTCTGTTTGGCAATAGTATGTGGTGCATATGTATTGCATTCGTGTGCGGTAAGCGGTGTTATGATAGATGAAGAACGAACTTCTATAACAACGGCACCGGACGAAACCGCTGCAACGTCATTTTTTATTACGGGTAACTTTGACGGCCATTCTAATTCGTTCTTAGAGCAGTATGTTTCTACCATTGCTGAAAAGGACGCGGAAGAAAAACAACTCTTCTTTGTTGGAAATTCAGCTAAGGGGAAAGATTCTACGACCATCATCAATAAAATGAAAACCATTGGTACTACGCTTAACGAACTAGGCGTAAAAGGGTATGTGGTACCTGGAACCTACGAATGGAATTATGATGAAGCAGACGGACTTGAACAAATCGAGGACTATTTTGAGGAAACAACACCACAAGAACATACCTTAACACCCAATAATGGGTGCCCCTTAGAAAGTATTGAGGTGGGAGACGATATTCAATTGGTAGTGATCGACAGCCAGTGGTACATTGAAAATTGGGACAAAAACCCCGAAATGAACGATAAGTGCCAAATAAAGACACGAAAAAAATTAATGCTTGAAGTAGCTGGTGAAATCAAGAAAAACGCAAATAAACTGATTCTTGTGGTACTTCAGCATCCAGTATTTACCAACGGTTTTCACGCAGGTAGGTTTTCGTTTCGCGATCACGTATTTCCTTTGCAGGGAAATATTCCAGCGCCGGGAATTGCTACATTGATTACTGAAGTGCGCTCACAAGGCGGTACGTCTACACAAGATCGTTTCAATGAGCGCTATAACGACATGGCCACCGAGTTGTTAAATATTTTAGACGAGCCGGACCATAGAATCCTATTGATTTCAGGCCATGAAGAGAACTTACAATATATTGAGCAGGGTAATTTTAAACAACTCATTTCCGGGGCAGGGTCAGATACGAAACCGGCCACGATAAGTGATAATGGGATTTTTTCGTATGGCGGAAATGGCTTTGCCGATGTTTCCTATTACAAAGACGGAAGTGTTTGGGCCAACATCTATGCTACTTCAAATGGAAAAAGGGCTGAAAGAATTTTTCAACATCAAGTTTTTCCACCAAAACCTGATTTGAAGCTAGATACCTTGCCTACAACCTTTCCAAGGTATCAAACGGCAGCAGTATACAGTGATTCCCTAGTGGATAAATCAGATTTTTTCCAATCCTTTTGGGGCAAGCACTACCGAAAGGTATATGGCACCAAAGTAAAGGCGAAAGTGGCAGTACTGGATACGCTCTATGGCGGACTGGAAGTAGTGCGGCCCGGTGGAGGGAACCAGACCAAATCGCTTCGATTGGTAACCAAAGACGGCAAAGAATACAACATGCGTGCCTTAAAGAAAAGTGCCGTTCAGTTTTTGGAAAACACTGCGTTTAAAGGTATTAATGGGGAAAAATACTTTACCAATACCGTTCCTGAAGAATTGATACTCGATTTCTATACCGCAGCACATCCCTACGGAGCATTTGCCGTTCCCACCTTGGCAAAAGCGGCTGAAGTTTATTATACCACACCGGAACTATTTTATGTCCCCCAGCAAAAAGCCTTGGGGAAATATAATGAAGAGTATGGAAACCAATTGTTCATGATTGTAGAACGCCCTACAGACGACTTCAAGAACCGCAAAAGCTTTGGATACCCAGATGATGTGGAAAGCACTGACGACCTTCTAGAAACGTTACGCGAGGACGAAGAGTATATATTGGATGAAACAGCATATATCCGTGCTCGAATTTTTGACATGTTGCTAGGGGATTGGGACAGGCATAGTGACCAATGGCGTTGGGCAGAATTTGAAAATGAGGAGGGTAAAAAAGTATTTGTACCTATTCCAAGAGATCGAGATCAAGTGTTTGCAAATTTTGACGGAAGTTTCTTGAACGCTCTAAAAAACATCATGGGTAGCGCCAACCAATTTGGTGTGTATGGTCCAGATATTGACAACGTGAAGTGGTTTAACGCGGCCGGAAGTAAATTGGATCGTGCTTTGGTAAAACGGAGTGACAAAGAGGTTTGGATTTCGCAAGCTAAATTTTTACAACAGGCTATTACGAAAGAGACGGTTGATACAGCCTTCAAAAGTTTGCCAGAAGAAGTGCAAGACACTACAATTCAAGAAATAAAGCGCCATTTTATGGCAAGAAAGGAGAATCTCGCTTCAATTGTTGAACGATATTACATGGAATATATCAAGTTCCAAATGCTCACGGGCACCGATAAAGATGATCATTTTACCATTACCCGTATGCCCGGTGGTATCACGCAGATTACGGCACACCGTATTAAAGATGGTGAAAAAGGAAGTCTGCTTTTTGATAGAATCTTTAATAGTGCCGAAACAGAGGAAATTTGGTTGTATGGTTTAGACGATGATGATGTTTTTGAAGTAAAGGGAACAGCAGATAACCCTGTGCTAATTCGAATTATCGGGGGGCAGAACAATGATGAGTATTCGATTTCCGAAGGGAAAAAGATTAAAATTTACGATAGAAGAAGTAAAGAGAATACCATCTCGGAAAAAGGTGGGGCGCATGTTCGTCTCACCAATTTATACGAAGCTAACCTTTATGATTATACAAAAAAGCCGACTTCTGGAAGTACTTTCGGATTACAGATTCACAATAATCCTGATGATGGAACGGCTATTGGGTTGGGGATTGAAAAGACCAAGACCAAATATATTGCAAATCCGTTTGGACAGCGAACAAAACTGTATGTTGAATACCAATCTATTACCCAAGGCCTATATGCCACGTTGGAGCAGACCTACGCCGCAGTCTTTGCAGACGTGAATCTATTTTTTGGAGGCACTTTCACCTCAAAAAATTACACCCAAAATTTCTTCGGTTTTGGAAACGATACTAACAATCCTGAAGATACCAAGAGTCTCGATTTTAACCGAGTAAATATGTCGTTTTACAACGGTATCATTGGGTTGGAACGCTCAACCGATTATGGGAGTTATTTCCGATTTGCAGTAGCGATAGAAAGTGTTTCCTTTTATAGAAATGGCAATAATTTTTTCAATCAAAATTATAGTCCGTTGCAGGACGACAGACGCTTTTTTGCAATCCCGACAGCTACATATACCTATGAAAATTTCGATGATGAAAAGTTGCCTACCAAGGGAATGCAGTTTACCACGCAATTAGGAGGTATAGATTCATTTCAAGAGGAGCGTCTCACGGGCTTTGCCAAAAGCAGACTTACCTTTTACAATTCCTTGCTGAGTAACCAGCGACTCGTACTTAAGACACAGGCAGCCACACATCTATTGGTGGGCGATCAGCCTTTGTTTTATCAGAGTCCGCAACTAGGCGCTAGCTCAGGACTTCGTGGTTTTCGAGAGGAGCGATTTACAGGGCGCCATAGCTTGGTAGGAAATGCAGACTTGAGTTATCGATTTCAAAAAATGAAAACGTTTCTTTTTCCGCTAACGGTAACCGTTTATGGTGGATATGACATCGGTCGGGTATGGTTGCGTGAAGATACGAGCAACACTTGGCATCAATCGTATGGCGGCGGATTGCAAGTGCGCTGGACAAATGCCATAAAAGCCAATGTTAGTTCCTTCTATGGAGACGAAGGACTGCGATTGGCTTTTGGGTTTAGCTTAATGTACTAAGACGTAATGCTTACTCGGCTTCTGGATGCGTATCTTTGGTATTCATCGTCCAAGCATCTAACATCCAACTTGTTTTTTCAAGATCAGCGATGTAGCTTCCTATCATATCAATGGTTCCTTCGTCGCCTGCAGCTTCAGCTTTATCAATCACAGCGCGCATTTCGGTCAATATAGCCCCATGATCGTTCAGCAAGGTTTTCACCATCGTAACATCTTTTAAATCAGATGGCGACTCTTTCAAATTAGAGATTTCCAGATAGTCTGAATAGTTGCTTACGGGTTGAAATCTGAGGGTAAGAATACGCTCGGCAATTTCATCTACTTTCAACTTTGCATCATCATACATCTCTTCAAACTTTTCGTGCAAATCAAAAAAATGGTTTCCAACAATATTCCAATGGAAATTTCGAAGTTTTTGATAGTATAAATGATAATCTGCCAGGAGCACGTTCAGTTCTTTAGCGGTTTCCTGTATCTTATCGGCGTCTAAGTTTAAATAGTTCATCTTATGTTTTTTGTGGTTTCTTGCAAAATTATCGGAGAATTGCTAGAGCACCAATTATTACAGGCATTTTACCGTTTCTTTAACGTATGGCCGGTTATAGGAACAATTTATATCAAAATTTGAACAAGGCTATAAAATCCCTCGATAAATTGTAGTTTTGCTTTCAAACTGAATAACCTTGGAAAAACTGTTACATATCGCTATTGCTGCCGCTATTAAAGGGGGACATGAAATCATGAAGGTATATGCTACCGATTTTGATGTGGAAATGAAGGGAGACGATTCGCCTTTAACCATGGCCGATCAAAATGCAAATGCCGTGATTGTTGATTTTCTATTGAAAACGGACATCCCAATCATTAGCGAAGAGAACAAACAAACGGCGTATGACGAGCGACGGTCATGGAAGCGCTGCTGGATTGTTGATCCATTGGACGGCACGAAAGAGTTTGTAAAAAGAAATGGCGAGTTTACCGTGAACATCGCGCTTGTAGAAAAAGGAGCACCTGTATTGGGCGTTATTTATGTCCCGGTTTCAAGAGAGCTTTATTTTACAGCTGCTTCGGGTAGCGGAAGCTTTAAGTTACAACTCGATTCAGTGGAAGAAAAGGGTGTGGAAGAAATTGTAGCTAAAGCTTCGCCAATTCAACCCTTGGATGACAAAAATGGACCATTGAAGGTGGTTGGTAGTAGGTCACATCTAAATGATGATACCAAAGCCTTTGTAAACAATCTGGAAACCGAAACAGAAATTGTATCCAAAGGGAGTTCACTGAAGTTTTGTTTGGTGGCTGAAGGGAGCGCACATCTGTATCCTCGATTTGCACCAACTATGGAATGGGATACTGCGGCAGGACATGCCATTTGTAAGGCTGTAGGGCTTCAGGTCACCATTGCCAATACAAAAGAACCATTGCGATACAATAAAGAAAATCTGCTCAATCCGTATTTTTTAGTGCATTAAATGGCAGATAGATCGTACAAACGTCACTTGGCCAAGACCATAACTTGGCGGATGGTAGGGACCCTAGATACCATTATATTGTCCTGGGCTATCACGGGTGATGCATTTGTAGGTCTGAAAATTGGTTTTATTGAAACCTTGAGTAAATTAGTGCTCTATTTTTTGCATGAGCGCGCATGGTTCAAGATCAACCTGGATAAGGAAGGTCGAAGTTTGGCAAGCCGAAAGCGTCACGTGGCCAAAACCTTTACCTGGCGATTTGTTGGAACATTAGATACGATAATTATTGCTTGGATTGTAACTGGAAACCCATGGTCAGGACTTAAGATAGGTTTTGCAGAGATCGTTACTAAAATGCTATTGTATTACTTGCACGAGCGTGCATGGTACCGATTTGATTTTGGATTAGAGCACAGACAAAAAAAAACATGAAACACATCATCCCACAATCGTATACTATTTCTTCTAAAGCACGTGCTATGCTTAAGGGGCACCAACCCTTGTTGCTGTGGTTTACAGGGCTTTCGGGTTCGGGTAAATCAACCATAGCCAATGGTGTTGAGGAGGTGCTTCACAAGAATGGAATTCATACATACACCTTAGATGGCGATAACGTAAGAGGTGGATTAAATAAAAATTTATCGTTTTCACCTGAAGATCGCACAGAAAATATAAGACGTATAGCAGAAGTGGCCAATCTAATGTTAGATGCAGGGTTGGTGGTGTTGGCAGCCTTTGTTTCCCCCTACGTAAAAGACCGTGACAATGTGAAGTCGATCGTGGGTGCTGATCGGATGGTAGAAGTATTTGTAGACACACCCCTTGAAGAATGTGAACGACGTGATGTAAAAGGTTTATACGCAAAGGCGCGGGCAGGAGAGATAAAGAATTTTACGGGCATTGATGCGCCTTATGAGCAATCAGCCCAGCCAGAAATAACCATAAAAACTACGGAAACAACCATTAATGAAGCAGTTCAAGAGGTTGTTGCCTACATTGAAACCAAAATCAGACCCAATGGGTAAATACTATTTAAACTACTTAGACGAACTAGAATCTGAAGCCATTTTTATTTTGCGCGAAGTTTGGGCGCAATTTGAAAATCCGGTGATTCTTTTTTCAGGAGGGAAGGATTCTATTTTAGTAACGCATTTAGCAAAGAAAGCGTTTTATCCGTCAAAGATTCCATTCCCTTTATTGCATGTGGATACAGGACATAATTTCCCTGAAACCATTGACTTTAGAGACCGTTTGGTGAAGGAATTGGGTGTGGAACTATTGGTGGGTTCGGTTCAAGAAAGCATAGATCAGGGCAGAGTGGCTGAAGAACGCGGTAAGAACGCAACCCGAAATGCCCTTCAAATCACTACGCTCTTGGATGCCATTGAAACCCATAGAATTGATTGCGCTATCGGTGGCGGAAGACGTGATGAGGAAAAAGCCCGTGCGAAAGAGCGTTTTTTCTCGCATCGCGACGATTTCGGCCAATGGGATCCTAAAAATCAGCGTCCTGAATTATGGAATTTGCTCAATGGAAAGCATTTTGAAGGTGAACATTTTAGAGCGTTTCCGATAAGTAATTGGACCGAAATGGACGTTTGGAACTACATCCTTAAAGAAAATATACAAATTCCTTCACTCTATTATGCTCACGAACGACAGGTGGTTTGGCGTCAAGAATCATGGATTCCTGTGTCAGATTTTTTAAAATTGGAAGAGGGCGAAGAAGTGCACACCAAGAAAATCAGATTTAGAACCTTGGGAGATATTACCATTACTGGCGGGATAGAATCTGACGCAGACACGTTAGAAAAGATAGCTTTGGAAGTTTCAGCAATGAAGCAAACCGAACGCGGAAATAGAAGTGATGATAAACGTAGTGAAACGGCTATGGAAGATCGAAAAAGACAAGGATATTTTTAGAAGCAAGACCATGAAACTAGATACAAATCAATTATTGCGATTTACTACGGCAGGTAGTGTAGATGATGGAAAAAGTACCTTAATTGGTCGTTTGTTGTACGACAGCAAATCGATTTTTGAGGATCAAATGGCTGCTGTTGAAATTACCAGCAAGCGCAAAGGACACGAAGGGGTAGACTTGGCCTTGTTTACAGATGGATTAAGAGATGAGCGCGAGCAAGGTATCACCATCGACGTGGCCTATCGCTATTTTACAACACCGAGACGTAAATTTATAATTGCAGACACCCCAGGTCATATCCAATATACGCGAAACATGGTGACCGGTGCTTCCACAGCTAATGCGGCATTAATTCTGATTGATGCACGGCATGGAGTGATTGAACAAACCAAGCGTCATGCCTTTATTGCCTCACTTTTACAAATACCCCATATCATTGTCTGTATCAATAAAATGGATTTGGTTGATTATTCAGAGCAGGTCTATGATAATATCGTGGCACAATTTGAAGAATTTTCGTCAAAATTGTACGTAAAAGACATTCAGTTTTTACCGATTAGCGCCTTGCACGGCGATAATGTGGTGAATCGAAGCGATAAAATGGATTGGTACAAAGGTGCTCCGTTGTTATATACCTTGGAGACCATGCATATTAGTAGTGACATCAATAAAATTGACGCACGTTTCCCAGTGCAAACAGTGTTACGTCCGCAACGTGATGAATTTCTAGATTATCGAGGATATGCTGGCCGAGTGGCTAGTGGAATCTTTAGACCGGGTGATGAGGTGACCATACTGCCTTCTGGATTTACCTCAAAGATCAAATCGATTGACACCATTGACGGCTCGTTAGAAGAAGCTTTCGCACCCATGTCTGTTTCGTTATCCCTTCAGGACGATATTGATGTGAGTAGGGGAGATATGATCGTAAAGAAGAATAACCAACCCAAACCGGTTCAAGAATTTGATGCTATGCTCTGTTGGTTGAACAACGATACAGCGCGACCACGGGCTAAATACACCATCATGCACACCAGTAACGAACAGAAGGCAATGATCAAAAATACGGTGTACAAGATTGACATTAATACCTATGCGAGGGACGAGGATGATCAAACCTTGAACATGAATGATATCGCCCGGGTGACCATTCGAACTACGCGTCCGTTGATGCTGGATGAATACAGAGACAACCGAATTACGGGAAGTTTTGTGCTTATTGACGATGCTACACATGAAACCGTAGCAGCGGGGATGATAGTGTAGCGCAATTTGTATCTTGCAGCTTAAATGAAAGTGGCTTGAACATAATTGAGAATGTACCTAATCTGTTTATTATTGGAGCGCCTAAATGTGGTACTACCTCTTTATTTCATTATTTAGGGGAGCATCCGTCTATCTTTTCCTGCCCAATAAAAGAACCTCACTTTTTTAATAAAGACAGTAAACATCGATACTATTATGATTTAGATGAATATTTAGCACTTTTTCAAAGTGCTACCGAGCAACAATATTATCGAATGGAAGCTTCTGTATGGTACTTATATTCGGAAATAGCGATTAAGGAAATTTTAAAGGTAAGTCCGAATGCAAAATTCATTATCATGCTAAGAGATCCTATCTCAATGTTTCTGTCTTTACATCAGCAACTTCTGTATTCTGGTGCAGAGCAAATTAAAAATGTAAAAAAGGCTTGGGATGCCCAGGAAAAACGTCGTCTATTAAAAGAAGCGAGTAAATCTGATGTGGATGTCACTATGCTTCAATATGGTAAGGTACTTAGCTTGGGTAATCAAGTTGCTCGAGTAACACAACATCTTACAAAAGATCAATTGTTCCTAATCTTCTTAGAAGATGTGGCAGGGAACCCAAAGAGAGTTTATGAATCGGTTTTAGAATTTTTAGGTCTAGCCTCACATTCGCTTAAATTTAAAGCCTACAATACTGCAAAAAAGAGAAAATCTTCGGTACTTATGACAGCAACAGCTATGGCGGTAAAATCTAAAGAGATTCTCGGTCTAAAAAAGTTTCGATTTGGCTTAGCAAAGAAAATTAATGATTGGAACATTTTGGATATTGATCATCGAAATCAAAGGGATATATTGGAAATTAGAGATTATATTGGGGACTACTTCAATGAAGACATAACACTTTTGGAAACACATACGGAAAAAAAATTAACCCACTGGAAATATTTATGAATTCTAGTAGCAACTTAAGTAACTCATTAAAATCACCTTTTGTAAAAAAGGTGCTAAAAGGTTCATTTTGGCTTACACTAGGATCGATTTTATCGAAGGGGTTGGTGGCACTGGCGTACCTAGTATTGGCTCGAATATTGACCGTAGACGCTTATGGAGAATACGGAATGATTAAATCGACCATTGATAATTTCTTGATTTTT
Organism: Marinirhabdus sp.; assembly: GCA_033720575.1. Taxonomy (GTDB): domain Bacteria; phylum Bacteroidota; class Bacteroidia; order Flavobacteriales; family Flavobacteriaceae; genus Marinirhabdus. The sequence continues at coordinate 3,402 of JAWWCH010000010.1, read as the reverse complement.
GCTAGCCTAGGAGTGGGGCTAACCACGACAAAATATATTTCTGAGTTAAGGAAGGAATACAAGGAGCAGGCTTCTTCTATTTTAGGTACATCTTTATTAGTTGTTGGATTACTTAGTTTGATTGTTTTCCTAGTGTTACTACTTTTCTCTGATTATATTTCTTCAGTTATCTTGAGCAACCCGACATTGGAAACACCATTATTATTAGCAGGAGGCGTGTTGATTTTTGTAGCAATGAATGGGGTCATATTGGGGGCATATTTAGGTATGCAGGAGTATAGGCAAGTAGCTATCGTCAATATAATTCAGGGTATCTTGTTGTTTGGCTTGTTGTGTGCAGGAGGGTATTATTATGGTGTTGTTGGAGCTGTACTCGGTAATTTATTGGCTATGGCCACTGTATCTTTGATTTCATTTTATATTTTGAGGAAACGCGTTAAACGCATTGGACTAAAAATCTCAATTGCTGATTTTAATAGCAGTTTGAAGACAATTTATAGATTTGCCATACCTGCATCCATGGGGATGATATTAGTGGCTCCATCTGTCTGGCTGTTAAACACATGGCTGGTTAACACGCCCAATGGTTACTATGAACTTGGGGTCTACTCTGCGGTAATGGTATTTTCTATGGCCATCAGAACAGTAAACACATCGCTTTCAGATACATTGCTTCCAATCTTTCTGTCTAATGACACCGAATATTCGGCAAAGAAGGAATTTTTTAACTACCACGGTCCTTGGCTTGTCTGTCTCGCCATTTCAATGCCATTGTTACTCTATCCTGAAATGACTCTTTTGTTTTTGGGGGATAAATATCCAGCCGATTCTGTAATTCCTATTACAATCATATCCGCTCTAATGGTTTTGTTTATTGCTCCAAAACAAGGGATTTCAAGAGACATGATCAAAAAAAGTAGAATGTGGCTTACGGTACTAAGTACGGGTATCTTTGTATTAACAACACTGATATCATTTTATTTTTTAGAATCACTTGGTGCGATTGGTTTTGCATTGGCTTTTCTTTTGGGATACAGTATTAGTACGTTTGTGGTAATTCCACTTTTTTCCTATCTGAAGGTGTCACCCTCGTTTGTGTTCAAAAATATTTGGCTGCTCGTAATTCTTGGGTTAGTCATCATCATTTGTTATAATAGCTTATACGTTGATTATTTTTGGCTACGCACAATTTTAGCTTTCATATTGGTCGTACTATTGATATTTTCTTTGATGAAATTTTACTCTAGCTTTATTAAAAAAACTGAGATAGGATGTTCACGATAGTTATGCCAGTATACAATAAAGTTGACTATTTGGAAAAATCAGTGAATTCGGTACTCACGCAAACTTTTTCGGATTTTGAATTAATTGTTATCAACGATGGAAGTACGGATCTTTCGCATGAAACATTGAATGCATATGACGACCCAAGAATGCAGATTATTACTACTTCAAATAAAGGTGCCGCAACTGCTCGAAACATCGGTATTTCCAAAGCGGAATATCCTTATATTGCTTTTTTAGATGCTGATGATTGGTGGGATGAGCGTTACTTAGAAGAAATTAAATGGTTGATTGTTAAATACCCGAATGCTACGATATATGCTACTGGTAGAACACATGTTTTCAAAAGTTCAACTGTTCGATATAATCATAGGTTGTTACCTGTGGAAAATTCGGTAGGCCTTTTGGATTATTTTCAGATAATTTCAAAATATCTCCCAGCGATAAACATGAGTAATACTGTAGTAAGAAAGAACAACTTTCAGGATACTTTAAGGTTTGTAGATGGAATGCGAAATTATGAAGATCATGAATTGTGGTTAAGGATAGCTACACAGGATTCTATTGTATATGTAAACAAACCCTTGTCTTTCTACAGGAAAGATATAGCTGAGTCTCAATCGAAACAAAGGGTTTTGTCAAATGATCTTTTAAAATACCTGGAGACTTGTGATAGCGTTTTCAGGTTGATCACACAAAAAGAAAAACGATGGTTTCAAAAATACCTCAACAAATTCTTGTTAAGATCGTATGCTAAGTATCGCAATACTTTCTCCTCAACAGATCGGAAACAGCTAGAATCATTTTGTGATACTCTATTAACTGGACCCAATCAATGGGTCTACAAGGCGCTTAAGTTTATCACTTAGTGCTGATGTAAAATTCATATATACTATTGAAAAAACTTGATACAAACAAAGTAAATCTATTTGTTGTAGGTGCTATGAGAGCCGGCACAACATCGTTTTTTGAGATACTACGCAGCCATCGAGCTATTTATACAGCGCCCATCAAAGAACCCAATTACTTTATAGAAAATATTCCTACTGCAGTGTTTAAGCCTTTGCCAAAGGGTTTCGTGAAAGGTTATTTCCAAAACATTTTTCCAAACCCCATTCATCGTGCGCACATACAAAATGAATCAGACTATCATAAGTTGTACAGTTTCTCTAATGATGAAAATTACCTTGCGGAGGCAAGTAGTTTGTATTTACACGCTCCTCGAGCAGCTGCTTCAATCCATAGGTATAATAATGAGGCAAAAATTATAATTATAACAAGAGACCCGATTAAACGGGCCTTCTCGCATTATAAAATGGATAGAAATATGGGTCGGATTAAGGTTAGTTTTGAAGTTGCTATGCAGACCGAGGTCGCTGCTTTTGAAAAGAAGAGACTACCGTGGCACAGTTATCTAGCTATGAGTCAATATGCCAAAAAGATTAAGGAATACGAGTCCTTTTTTGGTAAAAATGTCCTAGTGATTTCACATGAAGCATTATTTAATAATACTGAAGTCGAACTAGCCCACGTCTCAAAATTTCTAGATATTGAAACATTTAAAAATCAATCGATAGAAGTCAATAATGCAAGCAGAAAACATCGATTTGGTTACCTGCAAAGAAGATTGCTTCAATCTCGTCTTATAGATTTGCTGAGTTCACAAACTTCAAGTAATTTCAAAAATGTAATCAAAAAACTAATGTTGGTTGATGACACCTCCACTCCTAAAATTACTTCAAAACTTCGGAAATCACTAACATCTATCTTAATAAAGGACATATAATTCTTATTTAATATGGTACCTTTGTTGGCCATTAAAACGACATAAAAACGTGAGTTATTTTGCACATCCAACGGCTGTAATCGATCAAAATTGTACCATAGGGGTAGGTACCAAAATATGGCACTTTACCCATGTTATGGAGGATAGTACAATAGGAGACAAATGTAATCTTGGTCAGAATGTAGTGGTTTCTCCTCAAGTTGTTTTGGGAAACAATGTTAAAGTTCAAAACAACGTTTCTATTTACACTGGAGTGGTTTGCGAAGATGATGTTTTTTTGGGTCCGTCGATGGTTTTTACCAATATTATTAATCCACGGAGCGCTATTGTCC
>JAWWCH010000009.1:0-15218 GCA_033720575.1 Marinirhabdus sp. | reverse complement strand
TGTCAAAGGCAGCGGTACCATCGTTTCAGCAGAAACAGGCACCCCTCACGAGTTATCGCTAGCATACCATTCAGCATAACTTGAAGCAGTTTCTTGAAGTTTCAAGGAGTGCAATTCAATATTTTTTGGGAGTCTGTTCTTAATTTTTTCTGCAAAGTCAATGACCATCATCTCGCTGGTGGGTTGATAATCTACCAAAAGCACGTTGTGGTCTCGGGTTCGAAGTTCCTTTGCCAATTCTACATGTGGTGTGTTTTTGTTGAAAACGGTAGCATGATCAAACACATCTACAATTTCTTCTTTCACAATTTTCTTCAGGTCACTAAAGTCGATCACCATCCCGAATTTTACATGGGTATTGTCGCTAATTGGTGTTCCCACCACGGTTACCGATAATTTATAGCTGTGGCCGTGTACATTTCTGCACTTACCGTCATAGCCATAAAGGGCGTGACCGGTTTCAAAAGAAAATTGCTTTGTAATTCGGATGGTCTTCATTGCTTGCGTCTCAATTTGTTTACTACTACGATGATAATCAGCAAAAGGCCCAATAGGAGAAAGAGACCGTTACCACTAAAAAATTGAAGAATTTCCATATCGTTCTATTATCACACAAAAGTAGGGAAAAGTATAACAGCAGTTCTGCTGCTACGACCGGTCTCCTTACTTCTTTTTTGTTTTATTCTTTTTATGAACGCTTCTGAAGTACATTTCAGTGCGTATTTTTTTAACCAAGAACACCACTACAACGATAAGTCCTAATACATATAAACCACCTTTTCCATTCAGATAGTTGAAAATTTCAGTCATTGGTACGTTTTTTTATTTCATTCCCAGTTTGGGCCAAAGGTAGGTATTTACGCGAATATTTAATGATTAAAGCGATGGCTCTGTACGCCACCCATACAATAATAGCGGCCCAAATCCCGGTGAGGTCCCATTCTAAGTATTTCGAAAGGTAGAGCACGGGAATGAATCCAAAAAGTGTTGCTCCCAGGAGGACATTCCGAAGAAACCCCATTTCTCCCAATCCCTTAAAAATGGAATCCAACGTGAAGGCCATGGCATTGAAGGGAAGGCAAATGAGCACCATGAAAAACATGCCGTAGAAGATTTCGAGCACTATGATATCTTTATTAAATAGGAGTCCGATAGGGTAATACAAAGCCAAGCCAATGGCTGCCAACACGGTAGAAACGGCAATGTTGTAAAGGGTGACTTTTTTAGTGAGCTTCCAAAGCCCGGTAAAATTACGTTCCCCCAGTAATCTTCCTCCCAGAATGTTGCCCGCAGCCCCATATCCATCGAGAAAGAAGGCGGTGAAAATCCAAACGTTGAAGGCAATAGTGTGAGCTGCTATGTATTCCTTTCCGAGTGCTGCTGCTTCACGAGTAGACAATATCAGCGCTGCATTTAGCGCCAAAGACCTGAGAAACAGGTTTAGGCTCATGATCACCAATCTACTTATTTCGGGATGTAATGGGAATCGTAGTTTGAGGGATACTTCAGTTTTCTTGAAAAGTAACATAAGTGAAAGTAGGGCCATTACGATTTGAGCAATAAGACTGGCCCAAGCGGCACCTACTACGCCAAGTGCAGGAAAGTAATCTTCGATACCGTATACCAAGGCAAAGTCTAGCGCAATATTCAAACTGGCTCCGATCGCGGCAATCACCATGGGCCAAAACGTATTTTGTAGTCCGCGAAAAATTCCGAAAATAGCAAAGGTGAATAGTGTAAGCGGAAATCCCCAAACGCGTATGTTATAATAATCTAAACTGAATTCCAAGATGATCCCTTCCGCGTTTAGAAGTGAGAAAATTTCTTCTACAAAAAAATAAGTGCCTCCTAAAACCAGAATACTTAGGGCAATATTAAAATAGACAGCCTGGGCGGGAAAAGCATTTAAATCTTTGAGTGTGCCTGCACCCAAACTTTGGGATACAATGGCCGATATGGCGCTTCGGGTTTGTCCTAAGATCCAGATCAGTGCAGAGAGAAAGGTTCCTACGATACCTACCGCGGCCAGAGATTCTGTGCCAAATTCTGGGATGTTACCCACAACAGCGGCGTCGGTACTAGATAAAACAGGCTCGGCAATTCCTGCAATGATGGCAGGGATGGCTAATTGTTGTATGCGTTTAAAGGAGATATCTGTTTTGCTCATGGAACCCTGCAAAATTAGTGGTAATTGTTTGGTTATGGAACTATTTCTACTAGAAGACCAATTCGTAGCAATGGAAGGGATACTTTGTTTGTCGGGGAAAGTAAACATCGCCCAATTTTTGATAGTTTCTTGCTTCGTAAAACCTTTGATTTCTTTTGTTTTTGCTGAAGGTATCGAGACGTACTGAAATGGCATTATTTTCAAGGGCATGGTTTTCTGCGAAGTCCATTAGTTGTTTGGCATGGCCTTGATGTTGGTGCGCAGGTGCTACCGCAAGCCGGTGAATATAAAAATTATGAGCATCTGGTGTGAGCCAGTCTATGGTGTTGTATTCTTCATCTTTGTGTGTAGAGATTGTGATGCAGCCAACAACGGAGTCATTTTCTAACCGTACGAAAAGTTCATTGCGTTGCAAGTCTTTTTGAAAGGCGGCCTCATTTGGATAGTTTTCGTCCCATTGATAAATTCCTACGGAAGTCATTTTAGCCGCGCAAGCCCTTGTGATTGTTATAAGTTTACTAATTTCTAAACGTTTGGCCGCTCGTATCATATAGAACATTTAATTTTGCAACATATTAAAGATACCATATTACGATGAAAAATATATTGGTTCCCATCGGTTCGAGTGAAAATGCTGTAAGCAACTTACAATATGCCATCGACTTGGCACAAGAGGTTGATGCCTACGTCTATGTGATTTCTGTTTTTCAGGAATTGAGCAAGGTTGGCGGACTCACAAAGGTGAATACCATCATAAAAGAAGACACCGAATCACGACTGGACGAAGTTTTGTCTAAAGTGAACAAAAGAGATGTTACGGTGATTGCACATCCTTTAAAGGGCAACGTGGTAGAGACCATCAATAGATTCCATAAACACGTCCCTGTAGATTTAATGGTATTGTCTCCAAGAAGTAATTCAATTCGAGAGGAAGTATATCTGGGGAATACGTCAGGTAAAATTTTGAAACAGACCAATATTCCAATTTTGGTGGTTCCTGAAGGTGCGGTTTTTGAACAGCCGAAAACCATATTAATGGCCTTTAAAAATGGTTCGTTCAAATCGAAGAAAATGCTGGAACCCTTGCGAAAATTCGCAAAGCATTTTGGTACTGAAATCAATGTGTTGCATGTATCGACTCCAGAAACCAATGAAGAGATGGCCCAAGTGAGTGAATCTTTAGAAAAACTTAGGTCCAATTATACCAAGACCGAGAATGCCACCACCTTTCAAGCGGTGTTGGAGCATTTTCAGAGCCATCATCCAGACATGTTATGTGTGGTGCGTCGAAAACGTGGATTTTTCAAAAAACTTTGGGAGAAAAACGTGGTCTTGAAAAAAGAGTTCCACACCAGCAAGCCTTTATTGGTTTTGCGCGTACAGGAATAAAAAATTTACTATATTCGTAGCCTGAATGGGGGATTAGCTCAGCTGGCTAGAGCGTTTGGCTGGCAGCCAAAAGGTCATCGGTTCGACTCCGATATTCTCCACATCAAGCAGAAAGCCCGTACCGAGAGGTGCGGGTTTTTTGTTAATCATAGAAAGGAAGGCTATATTGCTTGTTAAGAATGATCGCCAACACCATTAAGAAACCTTGGCATCTGATTTCCTATAATCTACAAAAATCAACGTTTAAATATTATGAAAAATCTTTTCCATATATTATTATCCTTCTTTATCATATCACTCTTTTCTATGTTAGATGGAATGGCACAAGTTACATTTCAACAAGAAAATGTGCTTTACAGTGCAGACCAACACAGCCCTTCAGACGTTCGAGATTTACATTCTGTTGATATTAATAATGATGGTGCTTTGGATTTATTGACCGGTCAAGGCAAAAAACTAACGTGGCATGAAAATAATGGGTCAGGAGATTTTAATGATACTGTTTCCCATGTAGTTGACCTATATTCAAGTTTTGATGATAGAATTGATGGAGTTTTTGCTGACGACTTAGACAATGATGGTGATATTGATATTGCAGTCGTTAGGGAATTTAGAGACGATGTATTGTGGTATGAGAATTTAGGAAATGAAAATTTTAGCGCTCCTCATATAGTATCCAGTTCATTAAATGGCCCTATAGCAATTGTAATTATGGATGTTGATGGAGATAATTTGAAAGATCTTATCGTGGGTACCTCGCAAGATGCCAATGTCGTGTGGTTCAAAAATGAAGGGTCCGGTGCCTTCCAAACACATCAAGTTATTATTCAAAATATGGGTGATACTGCAGAATTAGCCTACGCTGATTTTGATGGTGATGCAATAGATGATCTTTTAATCGCTCAGACCAGTAATTCCTTGCAGTGGATTAAAAACAATGGCGATGGGACATTTGGGTTGGAACAGTCAATAATAGGGCAAATAAATAGTGGCAAAACTATTGCTGTTGGTGATGTTGATTTGGACGGAGATATAGATATTATCTCTGAGACAGACTTATCTAGTGGGAGTTTTTCATACTTGGAGAATGATGGGCTGGGCAATTTTGGAAGTCAGCACTTAATCGATGATCCGTTTGAGGAAGTTTCTGAATTAAAATTAGAGGATTTCGACACTGACGGTTTATTAGATGTAATGGTCGTGTTAGATTCGAGCATCATTGCTGTTTACAAAAATTTGGGGGATACCAATATGGATGGTATTGTCGAATTTGATGAAAGAATTGATATCGCTGAGGATGGATTTATTGGGTCAGACATTACTCTAGGAGATTTCGATATGGATGCAAATGTTGATTTATTTTATTTCTCAACTCAATCTATCAAGAAAACACAAAATAATGGAGGTCTATCTTTTATAACCACTACTATTTCCTTTGTTAATTTGGCATTTTTCGATATAGCAACTTTAGACGTAGACGCTGATGGTCACCAAGATTTGCTCTTATCATCGTATGAAAGAATATCTTGGACAAGAAATGATGGTGCTGGCAATTATGGAAATCTTATAAATATCTATGATACCACTAATGGTAACGTTATAAAACCTCAAATAACTGTTGGTGATTTCAATGGAGATGGTATCGAAGATTTTGTAACGAACATCGGCGATTCTGTCACTATTTTTATTAATCAGGGGTCTAATCAATTTACAAGAAATGAATTATTCTTTTCTCAATTTATCAAGGACGTAGATGTCTTAGATTTAGACCAAGATGGTGATGAGGACATTGTTTTCAACGCACAAGATTCTAACATCTATATGTTATTGAACACAGGAGGGGGTAATTTTCTCAATCCGGTATTAATAGAAGATGTTTTCGGCGTAACACGGATAAAAGTATTTGATTTTGACAATGACGGAGATGATGACATTGTAACAAATAGATTAGGTGTTATGGAGAATAATGGAATGGGGGCATTCAGTTCACATCAAACTATCTCTGCAGCAGTGTCGGTAGATCGAGATTTTTTTGTGGTAGATTTGGACAATGACGGATTGACAGATATTTTGTTCGGTGATACGGTAGACAACTACATAGGCTATTTTAAAAACAATGGAAATGGTTCTTATTCTGGTGAGTTCATTCATAATATTTCTAATATAAACAGTTTAGAACATGCCGATTTTGATAACGATGGTGATGAGGATATTTTGGTTGGAAGAAGTATAAACAACGGCGTCTCTCAAAGCAGTGTTTCATATATTCTTAATAACGGTGACGGAACCTTTGAATCCGTACAAGGTTTGACGGTAATCACTGAACCAGCGGGGGAACAGAGCATGACAATTAAAGATTTAAATAATGATGGAAGAATGGATTTCGTCACTGGGAAAAAGGACTTAAGTTTGTTTATAAACGCTTCTACAACCACCCCTTTTACTTTTATTCCTGATGATAATTTTGAACAAGCCCTTATCGACCTAGGCTACGATGATATATTAGATAACTTGGTTTTGAAAAGTACGATTGAGGCAATAACAAATATTGATTTAAGTGGTAAGGGCATTTCAAATGCAGAGGGTATACAGGATTTTTCCTCGTTGGAAGTTTTAGACTTTTCTAATAACAACTTAGAGGGGATCCAGTTGGAATTAAATGATCAACTCAAAACAATAAATTTGAGCCAAAACCAGCTAAGTGTCTTGAATTTAAATAACCTTGTAAATTTAGAGAACGTTGATGTAAGTGATAACGCACTGACTATCTTGAATGTCGCCAACGGTAATAACATTATTCTTTCACAATTTTCATCGTTGAGCAATTCAGAATTAGAATGTATACAAGTGGATGATGCCAATGCAGCAAATAATGGAACTGGAAATTATACAAATTGGCTAGTCGATGGAATAGTAATGTTTAGTGAAAATTGTTCCATATGTTCTAGCACCAGTGTAACAGCTTTAGCTCAGGATATAACAGTAGAGTTAGATTCAACGGGAATTCAGACAATCACGGCAGAAAGTATTGATAATGGGTCTACAGATTCATGTGGTATGCCTGCCTTATTGAGTATAGATATGGAAACTTTTAACTGTGAAGATGTAGGTCCAAATACGGTAGTACTAACTGCGACAGATTCAAATGGAAATATCGATACGACTACAGCCACAGTAACTGTAGTTGATACAATGTCTCCAACTGTTAGCGGTCAGAATGCTACACTTGATTTGCAAGGGCAAAGCACAGTAACCCTCAATATTACCGATGTCGATTCTGGCTCAACAGACAATTGTGAATTATCATTAATGTTAAGTATAGATACCTTTAGCGAAGTAGGCGAATATGATGTTGTTCTTTCCGGAGAGGACTCTTCTGGAAATACAGATTCTGATACTGTGGTTGTAACCGTGCTTGACTCATCTCTAGGCATAAAGGAGAATAAAACGTCAACTTTTAGTATTGTTCCGAATCCATCTAACGATTATATTCAAATAATAGGCTTAGAGAAAATAAACCAAGTAACTATATATTCTGTTTCAGGTGCGATCATTTTAAAACATGATGCTACTAATAGAATCGATGTTACGCCCCTAGATTCGGGAGTTTATTTTGTAGAAATTTCAACTTCCAATTCAAGGAGCACAAAACTGCTCCTCAAGGAATAAAGGTATTCTCCTCTAATGTTTTAAAAATGGCCCCATAAGAATTTTATAGTCACTTCTGTGATTTTTCTTAAATCGTCGGGTATATCAAGTCCCTCCCAAGGATGTTTTGCACCAAAAACGTGATCTGCACCTTCAATGATTTTCAGTTCTGCCTTAGGGTTCCATTGGCTCAAGCGTTTCGCTTCAGATAATGAAACCGTTGGATCTGCATCTCCATGAATGATAAGATAGGGTTTCGATATGTTTGATGCGGCGCGTTTAATGGTGAGCCGGTCTTCATTGGCCTTAAAATCTTCATAGAATTGCCAATCGTGTGGCATTTGTTGCTTCGTTCTGCCATTCTCTACATATTTGCGTCCAGTACGTTTCCACGCTTTAAACGATTCAGAACCTTCGTCAAATCGACTTCTATAATCGCTAACACCTGCCCAAGTGACGACGCGTTTTACGTCAGCGCTTTCTTCGGCTTTAATGAGTGCGATTCCACCGCCTCTGCTGTGCCCAATGAGATTGATGTCCTCTTTGTCCACTTCCGTTTGGAATCGTTCCGATAGCGTTATAAAATCGAGTATTTGCTGAAGGTCCTCCAGCTCTTTGCTATAATTATTTTGTGCAAATGCTTCTAAATCTGGAAAATCTATAGGTTGTAATAGTGTACCCCCGTTATGCGAAAAATTGAACTTTAGAAAGAAAAATCCCTGTTCTGCAAAGGCTTCGGCCACCAAATTCCAAGCGCCCCAGTCTTTAAATCCCTTGTAGCCATGACAAAAGACAACCACAGGTTTCTTTTGGCCATCCGGTGCGTAATAAGCATCATACACAATTGGTTTTTGACTAGAGTTTAAAAGTATTTCGTTGCGTTCAATCGTCATGTTAATCAATTTCTTTTTCAATTAAGGGTTTGTCGGGATCACATATTTCTAAAATCAACAGTTTTAATTGCTCCAGAAATATTTGTAGTGTTTCTGCAGTAATTTGTTGGTCTTTTGTGCCCCTCGCACTCTCTTTGGTTGCAAAAGGCATAAAACCACTTCCCATATTTTTAAAACTGATGATTCCCCCTTGGGAAGTTTCAAAATTCGTTTCATCCTGCATCATCAGGGCGTAGGTAAGCACTTGAAAAGCCTTGCTGTACTTATAATCGGTACGAAGGGTTTCCCAATCCATAATTTCTAGTTCGCCTTTCTGGACCATGCCTGTTTTGTAATCGATAATACGGAGCGTACCGTTGTATTCGTCTACTCGATCAACCTGGCCATGAATGTATACTGGAAAGGGCAGTTCTGGAATCGACAGGTTCATTTTCAAATCACTTTCCACTTTTAAAAGCTTTATGGAATCACCTTGTTTAAGGGATGACAGGTCTAGGGCAATGGCATTCTTTACATAGCGCTTGGCCACTTCAAATATGATGAGGTTTTTCCCTTTGGTAATATCGCCACCTACAAATTCATTCGAAAATTGCTGAGCAACTTCTTTCGATATGAGGCCTTGCATACCTAATATGTCTTTTTCCGTTAAGTTAGAACCAATAAATGGCGTGTATAAATTCTGCAAGGCATTATGAACGACAGTTCCAAGGGTATTGTAGGCCACGGTTTCTTCAACACTTGCTTCTTCAGATATCCTTAAAACCTTTTGATAGTAAAACTCTATCGGATTTCGGATATATGAGGTTAAGGCGGAAGGCGAGAATCCTTTCGCTGCTATGGCTTCAATCCGCTGCATCAAGCTCGATGTTTTTTCGACGCATTGCAATTCTTTTTGCACAAGAGACACTGAAGGCGCAACCTGCAGGTGCGTAATGGTGTGCTGAGGTTGGCCCTCTATTTCCAATTGGAGCAGAAACCGACTCTTTTCACCTGAATTAATACCTTCTGTGAAATCGGTATAGCAGAGTGTAATATCTTTAGCTCGATGCAGCATATGATAGAAATGATAGGTATAAATGGCGTCTTTTTCTGTAAAGAGCGGAAGGTTGAACTGTTTTTTCAAATCGTATGTGATGAAAGAAGCATTTGATTTCCCAGCCGGAAAAACACCTTCATTCACTGACAATACGATGATATTCTCAAAATCTAGCACACGGGTTTCCAACACACCCATAATTTGGAGGCCGCTAAAGGCTTCTCCTCTGAAGTCGATAGTGGCAGTTGCAATGAGTTCTAAAAATAACTGTTCAAGACCCGAGAGTGTAGATATTAGCGCAAAGGTTTGATTTAAATTCTGAAGGTCGTTGAAAACCCCGTGCAGTTCAAAAAGCACTACATTTTCTATGGACTGCTTGTCTGCGACATTTTTTAGCCTTTGCAGGATCTCCTGGCAAACCAACAAGGCTGAAGTGGCATTGTCTGTTTTTGAAAAGAGTAGCGACAGCATTCCATGATCATTAGGATCAGCTATCTTCTGAAGTGTTTCTATCGAAAAGTGGCTGGTGTTACGTTCAGAAATCTTTTGAATCACCTGACGGCTCTTTAGCAACTTTGCGGCAACTGGCTGAACAAGGAGCGCGAGAATATCTTTATAGTATAACGATTTGGAGGGTTTTGACTGCAATGAAAACCAAGTCTCGAAAAAGACAGCAATCGGGAAATTCTTCAGCGCGGAACCCATGGTGACGTTCACCTTGGTCACATTTTCAGGAAGCGAATGTAGCAGCGGGGAAAGCAGTGCCTCATCTGCCAAAACGATTGCCGAAGCATTCAATTTTTCTTGGCTATAGCTGGCGAGTAATTGCCCCACATATTTTATTTGCGCCATGTTTTTCTGACAGGAAACGATTTGAATCCGTTTTGGCTCAGAAAAATAGTTGGATATAAATTTTGGTGTATGCTCTTGGTAGTATTTCCATTCTTTCATATAACGTCTAAAGAAGAGCGAGGCGCTATGGTGCTCATCGGCAACCAATACGGCTTCGGCATCCCAAAAGACTTCAGCGTTTCCTGTTTCTAGAAATCCTTGAATAATTTGTTGTTCTGCCGTATTAAGGGCATTAAATCCAATGAAATAATGCTGTTGTGCGCCGTGGCTAGCCAGATAATGTTCTAATGCATTTACGGCTTCTCTGTAGACCAGACCCTGATACCCAATACCGTCTTCCAACAGGTTTTGCGATAGCGTATTATAAAATTCTGGCAGGCTATTCCAAAAGGCGATATAGCTTTCAATAAACTTGGTCTGCTGATGGGTAACGTTCCAACGCTCCAATGTTTTTATGCTTCCCAGATAATCGAAAAAGGATTGGCTGTCAATTAAATATCGGTCTACTTCATTAAAATCATTGAGCAGTGTGACGGCCCATGCTGAAAAATCATCAAACGATTCCTTTTCTTTAAAGGATTTGGTTTGCATATAGACATTATAACTTCGGAATAAGAGTTCGGTGTGATCTATAATTTCCAATCCAGAAAGTTCTTGGATCAGGTCCTCAATACTGATGATTTTGGGCAGGAATTGAGCAGAAGTTGCGGTTTGTCTAATGTAGTTTTTAAGAAATCCGCCTGCACGTTTACTTGGCAATATAAAGATTGCGTCAGAAAGGGATTCTTCTTTTTTTTGGATGTGCTGAAGGGTTTCTTCGAGAAAACTTATCATACCCTAAAAATAAGAAACGCCCCCTTATAAAGGAGGCGTTTCTACTAAATTTATTGAGGGTGTCTTATTTCTTCAAAGAAATTTCAACACGTCTGTTCTGTTGTCTTCCTGCTGCTGTATTGTTTGTAGCAATTGGACGGGTTTCACCGTATCCTTCAGAAGTCAATCTTGCAGATGGAATTCCTCTTCCTTCAAGGTAAGCCTCAACTGAAGCAGCACGCTCACGAGATAATTTCTCGTTGTACGAATCACTACCTCTGCTGTCTGTGTGACCTTCAATGTGGAAGTCTGCAGTTGGGTATTCTTTCATGATATCAGCAATACTCTGTAATGCATCGTAAGACTCTTGACGAATTGTTGCTTTGTCGTAGTCAAATAAGATGGTTTTAGAGTACTCGTTCAATTGGTTCATGATTTCAACAGTTACTTCTGGGCAACCATTGTTTGCAACTGTACCAGGAACGTCTGGACACTCATCGTCTTTGTCTAGTACACCATCACCATCACGATCTTCGTAAGGGCAACCGTTGTTCGCTTTAGGACCAGCTTCGTTTGGACAAGCATCTTCAGCATCAGTGATACCATCACCGTCTGCATCAGGACAACCGTTCAATGAAGCAAGACCTGCTACTGTAGGACAAGCATCTTGTGGATCTGGAATACCATCACCATCAGTGTCAGGACATCCGTTAAATTCAGCTAAACCAGGTGTGTTAGGACAAGCATCATTTCTATCTTCGATTCCATCACCGTCTGTGTCAGGACATCCGTTAAATTCTGGAAGACCTGGAGTTTCAGGACACTCATCATCAACATCATAAATACCATCACCATCGGTATCTTTTCCACCAAACTTAAACATGAAACCTGCTGAATGCTGGAAGTGTTGGATTCCGTAAGAATCTTCAAATGCGTGCTTGTACGTAGACTGAAGATCGAAAGCAAAGTTTTCACTTAACCAAAAACGAACATTTGCGATACCGTTCGCAGTACCGAATCCGATATCATCTACCCAAGTATAACCACCACCAACACCAAGTGAAGGATCAAACCAACCTCCAGGACCATTAATTAGGTCTCTTAAGCTGTACTTAATCTCACCATCAAGGCCGTAGTAAGTTACTTCTGGAATTCTTGAATCACCAATTTTTTCAATTTTATTAATGGTACCAACCGCTGTAAATGAGAAATTACTACCAATATATCTTCCTACAGAAATTCTAGAAATAGAAGGTAAGATGTTCCAGTGGTCATTTGCGTTGAAGTACTCGTCACCAAATTCTCCTTTAATTCCTCGGAAATCTCCGTCTCTAGCTGGAAACCGGCCTTCGTCGTCAATTCCTACAGGATAAACGTCAACTGCGTTTATTCCGGCACCAACTGCCCAAGGATTGTTTTCGTCCTGTGCGTTAGCTGCACCAACCCCAATAATAAGGAGCGCAGCAACTAAAATACTGTTAAGATGTTTCATATTCGATTGTTTAATTTTTAAGTGTTAATGGAACAAAAGTAAGTTGTTAAAACTTATAAACAAAAGCAAATCTACTAAATTTTTCACAAATGGGATAGCCCTGCTTTCTATTCTATACGTACCTATTCGCTTATTACCCCTAATTTCAAACCAACTTTGGTAAAGGCAGCTATGGCCTTGTCTAGGTGATTTTTAGTATGGGCAGCAGATAGTTGAACGCGTATTCTCGCCTTTTCCTTTGGTACCACCGGATAGAAAAAACCAATTACATAAATGCCTTCTTCTAGGAGCATATCTGCCATTTTTTGCGAAAGTTTCGCGTCGTACAGCATGACTGGTACTATAGCCGAATCGCCGTCTACAATATCAAATCCGGCTGCTTTCATGCCTTTTTTAAAATATGACGTGTTTTCTTCCAAGGTGTCACGTAAACCGGTATCGCTAGACAGCATTTCAAACACTTTTATTGAGGCACCTACAATAGCTGGAGCGAGAGAGTTTGAAAATAAGTACGGGCGTGATCTTTGGCGCAACATTTCAATGATCTCTTTTTTCCCTGTGGTGTACCCTCCCATGGCACCGCCAAGGGCTTTTCCGAGCGTTCCTGTAATGATGTCTATACGGCCCATGACGCCTTTTTCTTCTAGGGTGCCTCGACCTGTTTCTCCGATAAATCCAGCCGCGTGGCACTCGTCAATCATTACAAGAGCATCGTATTTTTCTGCCAAGTCACAGATATTGTCTAAAGGTGCTAAAAGTCCGTCCATTGAAAACACACCATCGGTAACCACAATCTTGAACCGAGCCCCATTTTCATTGGCGGCTATAAGCTGTTTTTCAAGGTCATCCATATCATTATTCTGATAACGATAGCGAGCCGCTTTACACAAGCGAACCCCATCGATAATGGACGCATGATTCAACGAGTCTGAAATGATGGCATCTTCTGAACTTAACAATGGTTCAAACACCCCTCCATTTGCGTCAAAAGCTGCGGCATACAGGATGGTGTCTTCGGTCTGATAGTATTCGGCAATCTTTGCTTCTAAGGTCTTGTGTATGTCTTGCGTTCCACAGATAAAACGAACCGATGACATTCCAAATCCATGGGTGTCCATGGCATCTTTGGCAGCTTGAATGACTTCCTTATTTGCTGAAAGCCCCAAGTAATTGTTGGCGCAAAAATTTATGACCTCCTGACCCGTAGAAATCGTGATCACCGCGTCCTGGGGAGAGGTGATCACACGTTCTTTCTTAAAGAGCCCATTGTCTTTTATTTCCTGTAGTTCTTGTTGTAAATGTTCTTGTATCTTTCCGTACATCGCAAGTAAATTTTGTAAGGTGTAAAGTTAAATTTTATTTATCGAAATTTGGCTTTCATTACTATAAATTAGCATGGATTCATTCACAGCATACCCCATATTTTTCAAGGTGTCTGCGTATTCTAAAATTTGCTGTTCGTGGATCGTTTTGGGTGCACCAGTTTTATAATCGACTATCGTAACCGAATGATTATTGAAAAAATTCAATCGATCTGGACGAACAATTTGTTTGTTTGCCGTTACAATGTCTCGTTCGAGGTAAATTTGATTTCTAGGCAGTTCATCGCTAAACAAATGACGCAGTTCAGGGTGGTTTACAATGTTCTTTACCACAGCTTCCAATTGCGTCAGTTCTTCAGGTTCAAACGTACCACGTTCTCGGTACGCATCAAATACGACAGACACATCGCTCTGTGTTCGTATTTTTTCCATGGTATCGTGCAACATGTTTCCTGAGGTGATTGCCCTTAAGGCTTCAGATTGCCACAGAGAAGCATCGGTGCGAACTACCGAAAGCTGGTGAGATTCCGGAGTGGAAGTTGGATACGTTAAGGTCGTACTTTTGATGGAAGCGGAATGCGTGCTGTCACGATTGATATTCATATGCATTGAGCTGCCGAATGCATACATTCTTTGTTCGTCATTCCATAGTCCTTCATTTTCTAGATAAGACCTCAATAATTGGCTAAAATCAGTTGGCGCATCTTTTATTTTGGAAGGGCATTCAGAAAAAATGAACAGCTGTTCTACAGCTCTCGTAAGCGTAACATAAAGCAGGTTAATATTGTCTAATTCAAGGGTGTTTCTTCTCGTCTGCGTCATTTCTTCCCCATAGGAACCATAGTGTGCCACCTCACTATTGTAATTGATAAGCACTTCCTCAAAACCATTTGTATGAACCGGATACCATGCCTTTGCATTCAGTTCCGTATACAATTTGGTTGTGGCATAAGGGTAAATCACAATCGGGAATTCAAGGCCCTTGCTCTTATGAATGGTCATGATTTGAAGTGCATTCTGCGAATTATTGGCTGGAATACTTGCCGTGTCTTTCTTGGTTTCCCAATAGTCTAAAAAGGCGGTCTTCCCTGCTTGGGGCTGCGCTTGGAAATCGAGAACCATGTCCATAAATGCAAAGAGATATGCATCTGCGCTTGTATTTAGGTTCAGTGATTTAATGATATATTCAAACGACTCGTACAAGGGTTTTTCGTTAATTTCTGAAAGGCTAATTTTGATGTCATAAGCGTTCAATACTTCTGAAAATTCAGCTCCTTTTGCTGCTAATCCTTGCTGTAGAAAATCGTGTTTTGGAATGTTGACCTGGTGTAGGTCGTATAGGTAATTCAAAAAAAGCACCTTCGCGGTGTCATTGTCGTACGATAGCGCAACAATTTGTGCGCTTAACACGCATTGTACTAATTTAGAATGTTGCAGCAACAACGTTTCTGAAGACACGACAGCGACATCGTTTGCGAGTAAAAATTCGCTTAATGAAATACCCTCTTTCTTCGTACGGGTAAGGATACAAATGTCGTTTAACGCATACCCTTGGCCCAATAGGTCTGAAACGGTTCCTAAAACACGTTGGCCGTACAATTCGTGC
>JAWWCH010000008.1:0-15237 GCA_033720575.1 Marinirhabdus sp. | reverse complement strand
GTGGTACGCTGGGAAATGCGTACCCGATTGTTTTTGCGCACTGCAGAATTTTTATGGCAAGAAGGGCATACAGCTCATGCTACGGAACAAGAGGCCATTGAAGAGGCCGAACAGATGATGCATGTGTATGCTGAGTTTGTTGAAAATTATATGGCGGTGCCTGTCATTAAAGGTTTGAAAACTGAGAGTGAACGCTTTGCAGGTGCATTGGAAACCTACTGTATTGAGGCTTTAATGCAGGATGGCAAGGCACTACAAGCTGGAACGTCGCACTTCTTAGGACAAAACTTTGCCAAGGCTTTTGATGTCAAGTATGCCACTAAAGAAGGAAAGCAAGAGTATGTTTGGGCAACCTCTTGGGGCGTTTCTACGCGATTGATGGGTGCGCTTATTATGACTCATAGTGACGACAATGGCTTGGTGTTGCCTCCAAATTTGGCTCCAGATCAAGTGGTGATTGTTCCAATTTACAGAAGTGAAGAGCAATTGGAAGCAATTAGCGCCGTGGCCAAGGAACTACAAGACGAATTGCGTGGATTGGGAATTCGTGTAAAATTTGACGCTAGAGATACCCATAAACCGGGGTGGAAGTTCAATGAGTATGAATTGAAAGGTGTACCAGTGCGGATTGCGATTGGGCCAAAAGATTTAGAGAAAGGTACGGTAGAGTTGGCGCGACGTGATACACTGGAAAAACAATTTATAAATAGGGAAGAAGTGGCTGCGGTTGTACAAGGTTTGATGACAGAGATTCAGGAGAATCTATACACTAAAGCGGTCGCTCATCGCACAGCACATACCACTGAGGTGGAATCTTACGAACAGTTTAAGAAGGTCCTCAAGGAAACAGGTGGATTTGTGTCTGCACATTGGGACGGTACAGCTGAGACGGAGGAGCGCATTAAAAATGAAACTAAAGCAACCATTCGGTGTATACCGCTTGATGGTAATAACGAAGCGGGAAGCTGTATGGTTAGTGGAAAACCTTCGAAAAAGAGGGTGCTTTTTGCGAAGGCATATTAATTTTTTGAATTTTTTTTACAAGGGATTTGCAACATTAAAAAATTGTTGTATTTTTGCATCCGCAATTCAAAAGAATGGTCCGTTCGTCTAGGGGTTAGGACGCCAGGTTTTCATCCTGGTAACAGGGGTTCGATTCCCCTACGGACTACAAAACATAGATTAAAAAACAAACATGGCGAATCACAAGTCAGCATTAAAGAGAATTAGAAGCAGCGAGACAAAGCGTTTACGTAACCGTTACCAACACAAAACGACGCGTAATGCTATAAAGAAGTTGCGTGAGATGACAGATAAGAAAGAAGCTGAAAAGTTTTTCCCTACTGTTACCTCTATGGTCGATAAGTTAGCAAAGAACAATATCATTCATGATAATAAGGCTGCTAACGTAAAGTCGAGATTAGCAAAGCACGTAGCTGCGCTATAATACAATACCTTTGAATTAAAGAAGACTCCTTCAGGTAACTGGGGGAGTTTTTTTATGGGAGTAATTGGTTGTAGTCACCATTATTTCTGGCGATATCTCGTACGATAGATGAAGAGATATGAGAATATTCAGGACTGCATACTAAAAATATACTATCAACTCCGTTTATCTTTTCGTTGGCCTGGGCAATGGTCTGTTCGTAGGTGAAGTCTGTTGTGTTTCGGAGCCCCCGTATGATAAATTGCGCCTGCTCTTGTTTGCAGAAATCAGCGGTTAAGCCCTCATAGGTCATGACCTTGATCTTTGTATTTCCCTGAAAAGCAGCTTCTATTCGTTGTTTGCGATCTTCAAGCGCCCACATGTAATTTTTTGCCACATTGATTCCTATGGCAACAATAATTTCATCAAAAAGTGGTGTTGCGCGATTTATGATATCAACATGACCGAGAGTGATAGGGTCGAAAGATCCAGGAAAAACAGCACGTCTCATAGTTTTTATTTTTTGCGGTTCTGCAAATACGACTGTAAGTTACAAAAGTTATTTTTTGTGGTGTTGAAAGGCGTCTTCTATCATCATTCCAAAGAAATGCGTCAGTGTCATCCCAGCTTCACGTACTTGTTTTGGAATGATACTTTCGGTACTCAATCCGGGAGTGGTATTTATTTCTATAAAATAGGGAGTACCTTTTTGAATGATAAATTCGCACCGGGTGATGCCCTTCATGCTGAGCAGTTGATTGATTCGTTTTGTTTCCGCCTTCACTTTTTTCATGTCTTCGTCAGAAATGCGTGCCGGTGTAATCTCTTCAGATTTCCCGAGATATTTCGCCTCATAATCGAAAAAGTCATTTTCAGAAACAATCTCTGTAGGAGACATTACCTTAAAAGTGCCATTTATAGAATACGCACCAACAGAAACTTCGGTTCCTACCAAGCCGGTTTCCACCAAAACTTCGTGATCTTCCGTAAAGGCATTTTGCAGGGCGGCATCAAATTCATCAATAGTTTTTACCTTGCTTATTCCGTAACTAGACCCAGCACGATTCGGTTTCACGAAACATGGAAGCCCTACTTTTTTGATTACTTCCTCTAAAGAAAACTCAACGTCTTTATTGATGTAGTATGAATTGGCGCTTTTAATTCCAAATCCTTTGAGTACTGATAAACAATCACGCTTGTTGAAGCTTAGGGCACTTGCATAACTAGATGACGAGGTGTGGGGTATTCCGATCAACTCCCAATAAGCCTGTAATAGACCGTCTTCGCCAGGCGTACCGTGAACCGTGTTAAAAATTACGTCTGGCGTTACCTTTTTGCCATCTGCCATAAAGCTAAAATCATCTTTTTGGATGGGATGTTTGTCGTTGCTCTGATCAACATAGAACCAGCCTTCTTTTAAAATCTGTACGGGAAAGATGTTATATGTATTGTGGTCTAACGCATCGCATACGACCGAACCACTTTTTATAGAGATTTCAAATTCACTTGAAAAGCCGCCCATGACTACGGCAACATTTTTTTTTCCCATACCAAATATTGAATTAATGCGTTTATCAAAAGTATAACTTATCCCATAATACTTGCTAACTTTAGGTTTGTTATTTTTGCCATATAACTATCAACGTATGTCCTTTATCAAATACATTTTTTCTAAAGCATTTGTGAAGCAATTATTGATTGCAGCCCTTGGTTTAATAATTCTTGCTTTCTTGGTGCTATGGTGGTTGAGAAGCACTACCAATCACGGTCAGAAAATAGAAGTTCCAGATCTAGCCAAAATGACCTTGAACGATGTGGAAACAGTTTTGGAAGAGAATGACTTGCGATATGTAATACTAGATTCGGCCAATTATAATCCGGATTTTCCAAGATTTTCTGTCATTGAACAATTGCCGAGAGCGGGAAAATTTGTGAAAGAGGACCGCAAAATCTACTTGACCTTGAATCCGTCAGGCTATAGAAAAGTTCAAATCCCCGAAGTAGTTGGTAAAACTGCGCGTCAGGCCAAACCCACCTTGGAGGCCATGGGTTTTAAGATTGGTAAGATCACCACCAAGCCCCATATGAGTGACCAGGTTTTAGAGCTTCGAAACGAGGGCGCTAGGATAGAACCAGGTGACGAACTTGAAATTACCTCTGTTATCGACTTGATCATTGGTGATCAAAGTTTGAGCAGGTTAGGGCAGGAGCGTGAAGAAGATACTATTAATGAAGGTGAGATGCCTTCTGATGATACCGATGGAGATGAAGGATAATGATATTGATAAAGACGATACTGGTAATGATGATCTATATGAACATTACCGATTTGTAGCCGATAAGGGACAGTCGCCGCTAAGGGTAGACAAATACCTTATGAACAAGGTTGAAAATGCCACGCGCAATAAAATCCAGAAAGCGGCTAAGGATGGTAACATCTACGTGAATGATGCCGTGGTTAAGCAGAATTACAAAGTTAAAGCAGGTGATGTGGTGACCGTTCTGTTTGAACATCCACCATATGAAATGCTCTTGACTCCAGAAGATATTCCGATCGATATTGTATATGAAGACGATGCTGTGCTGGTTGTGAACAAGGAGGCGGGCATGGTGGTACATCCAGGGCATGGCAATTACAGCGGAACGCTCATTAATGCCTTAACCTATCATTTCGACAATTTACCCAATAACAGTAGCAATAGGCCAGGGCTGGTTCACAGAATAGACAAAGACACTAGTGGTTTACTCGTGATTGCAAAGACAGAAGCGGCCATGACCCATCTTTCCCGCCAATTTTTTAATAAAAGTACAGAGCGGGAGTATGTAGCCTTGGTTTGGGGCGATGTGCAGAATGATAGCGGTACCATAGAAGGGCATATCGGAAGGCACCCTAAAAATCGCTTACAGAATACGGTTTTTTTAGGCGATGAAGCCGAGGAAAAGGGAAAACCGGCAGTGACCCATTATACTGTATTGGAGCGATTGGGCTATGTTACCTTGGTGAGTTGTAGACTAGAAACGGGACGCACGCATCAAATCCGTGTACATCTTAAGCATATTGGTCATACCTTGTTCAACGATGAGCGCTATGGTGGAGAAAAAATACTGAAGGGCACGAGTTTCAGCAAATACAAGCAATTTGTAGATAACTGTTTCAAAATTCTACCACGGCAGGCACTACATGCCCGTACACTCGGTTTTGAGCATCCTGTAACTGGGAAGTTCTTAAAATTTGAAGCCCCCATACCCGAAGATATGGAGGCTTGTATTGAAAAATGGCGCAAGTATGCGACTCACGCTATGAATTGATTTTATTTTTTGATCCACTTTAAGGTTGTGGCTCGATTTCCGTTAGAAATGGTAACAAAATAAATACCGTCTGCATAGTTTTCAACTTCAAACTGAAGCATTTCTCCAGCAATAATTGCTCTCTCTTCTTTAAACATGATTTTTCCATCAATGCCGGCAATTGAAATTGTAGCTGAATCTAGCGTGGTGTTACTTGCTATCTGAAGGTTTCCTGAAGGATTCGGCGCTATGACAAATGTGCCGTTCAAGGATGTTTCAGTAATTCCAAGAATTTCTTCAGGGGAAACCAATCCCTGTCTGGTATTTCCTCCTTTATATCCGTTGCTCAAGATTTTAGTTTCGTCGTAAGGAACGTTCAAATTGTAATTTGTTACAAAGGTAGAGTCAATACCTTGACCGAAAGTCTGTGTATATGAATTTGCGGTTAGGTCCATCATGCCATCACCATCGGCATCACCCACCACAGCACCGTTCAAGAAGGTAAATCCGCGTGGACGCAGTGGAAATCCGTTCAATTCTCCGCTTCCATCCAAAGAGTACGCATGAATATAACCATACCCCTCCATGTCGGTAATCGTGCTAGAAAAAATAATATCATACACATCGTCGTTATTGATGTCTGCTATGGTTAGTACTCCTTCGTTTCCACCGTACTTTTCAATAGGAAAGTCTGGCAAGTTTTCAGCATCGGGATTCAATCCGTAAATAGTTGGTAAGGGAGTGCCGTCATTGCTCGTATTTCTGTCGGCCATAAATATGTCGTAGGTACCATCTTGGTCGAAGTCTACCACAGTAGGCGGTGAATACGTCCAACCCGAGGTAGCCACAGGCCAACCTGGATAATATGTAGCGTCATTTTGAAGTACATAAAACCCGGGTGCATCTCCGTGATTACTGCCCACGATTTCCAATTTCTCATCCCCGTCTAAATCGACCAATAATGGCGATTGGTACGAATATCTAATACTCGGGTCTGCAAAAGGAAATCCAGGTAGTAGATTACCATCAACATCATATACGTAAAGACCCGTTGAGGAGGTAGCAATCACTACATCTTGGTCTCCATCATTGTCTACATCTCCAATAGAAGGTGTAAAGGCGGGTGTAGCGTCAAATTGAACGGGCCAATTCGCATTCACTGGAGTTCCGTCCTGCTTGAGTACATGGACGAATCCAACAGAACTACTTTCTCTTTGGCAACTAATAATTTCCATAATGTCATCGCCATCCACATCGGCAAACACTGGCGCATTGATCATCCATTTGTCGTTAAAATTCAATGGCCAATTGGGTAAGTCGTTTCCTTCATTATCCATAAGATATACGCGGCCCACCGTAGTTGGATACCCGGTATTCACAGCAATTTCAACACCTGCGTTTCCGTCGATATCAGCTACGGTAGGAGGTAAAAGAATCGGACCTTCTACCGTTTTCTGCCACACAATGTCGCCAGCACCATCAAGCGCAAATAATTCGGTATTGATACCGTACAGAATTTCCTGCACGCCATCTCCATCTACATCGGCAAGGGTGACACCTCTAGAGTTTTTTATGCTGGGATTCGCAGGTCTTCCAAATCGAAAAATTTGTTCAATGGATCCGTCAGCTGTATTTGTGGTTGCCGGAATCAAAATGTCTTCAACCGAAATGGTTCCGTCTTCATTTAAGGTTGCTTTTTTACCCATTTCTTGTTGGGCAGATAGTGTGCCAATGGTTATCGCCATACACGCACAATAGGATAGTAATGTTCTCATAAGTATAATAATTTGCCTAAAGTTAGATTTAGAACGATAGGAATTGTGTTAAGGTTTTCTTAATTAACTACCGCCGATGTACTACCCTATTGTTTTCCAAATTACTAGCTTGTCTAGGTATTTATATGAATAATCATTTTCGATACTGCATTCGTTTATTTTTATCAACGGAAGTGTCAGGTTTGCACTTCAGATTGTATTTTTACCTAAAAGGATAAAATGAAAATAGTTGTTTCTCCAGCCAAGTCTTTAGATTATGATTCTAAACTCCCTACTTCTCGCGGCACCCAGCCTAAATTTTTAGAAGAGGCTGAAACGCTCAATAAGAAGTTAGAGCGAAAGTCGAAAAAATCAATTCGTGAATTGATGGGTATTAGCGATACACTTGCTGAGTTGAACTATCAACGGTATAAAGAGTTTACACTTCCCTTTACGAAGCAAAACGCGAGACCGGCTGTGTATGCATTTGCCGGCGATGTCTATCAAGGCTTAGATGTGTACAGCTTGCCTGAAGACAAAATTGACTTGCTCAATAACACACTTCGTATTTTGAGCGGAATGTATGGGGTTTTGCGCCCATTAGATTTGATGCAACCCTATCGCTTGGAAATGGGTACCTCTTTATCCATAAATCGGAAGAAAAATCTGTATGAGTTTTGGGGCGATAAAGTAACCAAGGCATTGAATGATGAACTTGAAGAGGCAGAGATGTTTTTAAACTTGGCCAGCCAAGAATATTTCAAAGTAATCGATCCCAAGTTGCTAAAAGTACCGGTAATTTCACCGGTGTTTAAAGATTTTAAGAATGGGAAGCTAAAAATCATCTCGTTTTTTGCGAAGAAGGCTAGAGGTAGTATGGCGCGCTATGTGATAGATCATGATATTCAGTCACTGCAAGAGTTGAAGGGATTTGATTATGACGGTTACGGTTATAGCGAACAATACACTGAAAATGAAAACGAGCCTGTATTTGTACGTTAACCTTTGTTTCATCACACACACCCATATCCACCGTTTATACCAGAAGGCGCCACGAAACTGATTGTGGGTACGCTTCCGCCACCGAGGTTCACTCAGCGCAGATTGAAAGATGGCGATGTTGATTTTTGCTATGGAAGTCGAGACGGACAGCTATGGGTAATCTTAAATCGTATCTTCAATCTAAAACTTGATTTTGAAACTACAGAAGCTGCCATTGCCCAGCGAAAGTCATTTCTCGAAAACCGAAAGATTGGAATTTGCGATATGGTGGCATCTGCAATGCGAGAAAAAATTGATGCAAGTGATTTAGGAATGCAAGAGGCGGAATTGCGGGATTTGGTAGCCATTCTTGAACAGAACCCAACCATAGATACACTTTTGTTTACCGGCGGAAATAGTAAAAACGGACCTGAATATTTTTTTAGAAAACTATCGAAAACGTATGGTGTAAAGCTCAAAGTCGTAGATGATACGGTACCTCGTGTGCATCGTTTATTTTTGCCGAAAAGTGGGCGACTGATTCATACGGTTTCATTAACTGCCCCAAGTGGTGCTGCCAACAGAGCGGTTGGTGCATTGAAAGCTTACAAAGCCATGAAATTAAAAAACCCTGGAATCAATACTATCGATTTCAGGGTGGAACAATACAAGCCATATTTTTAGATTTATGGCTGAAAGGTGAATACTTCTAAAGGCGCGTTGTTGCTCGCCACTATGAAGTGTGGTTTTTGCTGTATAGAAATTTCAACAATGTCTTTAGCATCTGAATATACAAAAGGATCATATTCTTTAGAATAGGTAAACGTTCCCGACTTGTTTCCTAAAAGGATGTATCCGTAATTTCCATCGTAGCGAATGGTTTCTACTTCAGCATCATAGATACCACCCACTCCCATGACGTCCAAATTGCCGTCACCATTGAAATCTTTCGTAAGGAACGACATGGTTGGTCCAAGTTGTGCTTCATTTGGAAGCTCGGTTAGCGTGAAGGTGCCATCTCCGTTATTTTGGGCATATACAGATTTGAACGTATATAAGGTTCGTTTTTCTGCCTCCTGCAGCTCTTCCTTTCCATAAATGGATTCCATGTCTAGACTCGCAAACTCTTTGTAGCTCTGTATTTTTTCCAACAGAAACGGATTTTGCTCGCTACTGCACTCTTTCCCTCGTACGGGAACCACTCTGCCGTCATTTATTTTGCTGAGCGCCACGTCAAAACTGCCGTTGTTGTCAAAATCTTTTGCATATATAAAAAGCGGTTTCTTTTCGGAAGGATGGAATTTATTATTGTCGCCTAGATTTCCGAAGAAATAGTCGATATCGCCATCCCCATCCATGTCGTTTGCCGTTGCCGAGAACCACCAGCCTTCTTTTTTATCAAATGCTTCAATTTCTTTTTTGGTGAACGATCCCTTATTATTGTCATAAAACGTGGGCTTCATCCATTCTCCCGTGAGCAGCAGGTCTTGATCGTTATCTCCATCGTAGTCCGTGAAAATTGCTTGGGTCACCATCCCGGGCGATTGCAAGTCTGCGTTGTTCGGTGTAATATCTTTGAATTTTCCATTTTCATTCTGCAACAAATAGGAAGCAGAAGCCAGAGGGTATTGCTTGGGCAACACATTTCCGCCAGCAAAGAGATCGAGATCGCCATCGCCATCAATATCTGCTGCCGTAACCGATTTCCCAGAGCTCAACATTTTGGGCAGGGCGCTCGTATTTTTGCTGAAATTGCCCTTGCCGTCATTTATATATAAGCGGTCTTGTAATAATGCACTATCTGCCGAAAGTTCGTAACCCGCACTCACCACGTACAAATCTTGGTCGCCATCGCCATCTGAATCAAAAAACAATGCATCCGCATCTTCATATGCAGCTTCTTTTTTCCATAGATTCTTCTGTATGCTTTGGAACGTACCGTCCGCTTGTTGTACATAGAGTGCGGCCGGGGCATTTGAAGCATTTCCAACGAATAGATCTTCAAGACCATCTCCGTTTACGTCAGCTTTTGCGATGCCGGTTCCTTTAGAAGATTGCTTTTGTGGAATGAGAAGTTGAATGTCGAAATCATTGAACGTATTTTCTTTATGGACATACTCTAAGCCTAGGTCTGTTGCTGGTTTTGACTGCTTGTGTCTTACAGAACGATCAATTACCAAAGGTGCGTTGGTAGCAGAATTATGGTTGATTGTGTGTTTCGTATTAATGGTTGGGTTTTCAATGATGGTTGTTCTGCCATCGGGCCATTCAATCATGAGTTGTTCCACTTTTTTAACAGTTCCAAGACCAAAACTGGCGATAGGTGTTACCGATGATTCAAAGCCACGAGAGACATACATTTCTTGAAGCTGGGTCTTGTCCTGGTCTTTCACATAAATACTTGTACCGATACCAAGGCTGTTCGTCATAGGACCAACCAATTCCACTTGTATAAAATTTTGGTTGCTATTGTTGCGGTAGAGAGAGATTTCGTCATTCACATTATTAACGATTAGATCTAAATCGCCATCGTTGTCAAAATCTGCGTAGGAAGCTCCGTTTGAAAACGTAGGGTCGTTGAGTCCCCAATCTTCAATTACCTTTGTGAAGGTTAAGTCGCCGTTATTCTTAAATACGTAATTGTCCAATTTTTCGGACGGCATCATCTCAATAACTGCTTGCAGGGTCATCGACTCGCCTCGTGCGTTTTTTTCCTTAAGTTGGTTTCTGAAGTCTTGGTTGTGATAGTCTCTATAAACGCCATTAGAAACAAAAATATCCTTCAAGCCATCGTTGTCGAAATCGGCCAATAACGGGGCCCAGCTCCAATCTGTTTTTGTGATTCCGCTAAGTTGACCCGTTTCTTGAAACGTTCCATTGCCGTGATTAAAATGTAGCATATTCGCCATATATGCGTGATGGTAGCCAACTTTTACCATGCTCATAAAGTTTTCTGTGCTCATGGAGGCCATGTTCACCTTACTCCGGGCGTAGTTTTCAGCCATCATATCCAGAGTAAGAAGATCTGGCATCAGGTCATTGTTCAAATCTGCCAAATCTGCTCCCATGCTATTAAATGAAATATGTTTGAATCTCTGGTTGATTTCGTTGCGAAAGGTGCCGTTTTTTTGGTTGATATATAAAAAGTCTGGTTCCAGGAAATCATTGGCAACATAAATATCATCCCACCCATCATTATTGAAGTCGCCAACCGCTGCACCGAGTCCCCAGGTTTTATTTCTTACCCCCGCTTGGGCAGTTACCTTTGTGAATCGATTGCCTTCATTTCGATACAGTTGATCACTGGTGATTTCTTCTATCTGACTTTGAATTTCACCACTAATTTTACCGTTGTTTTTAAAGTCGTATCGATAGTTGATCACATATAGGTCTAAATCGCCATCCTTATCATAATCCAACTGGCAGACTTGAGTAGTATAGCCTGGGTCATCCAGCCCCCAAAGCATTGCTTCGTCCTTAAAAGTTCCATCCTTTTGATTTACGTACAATTTATTTCTTCGACCTTCATCATTTGTTAAGGATCCTGCTTTAGAAACATAGATGTCTAACCAGCCGTCATCATTCACATCCATAATTGTAGCTCCGGTGCTAAATCCTCCTGTATCCTGGGTGTTTGAGCGCTCGGTGACATCTTCAAAAGTAAAGTCGCCCGTATTGAAATATAACTTATTGGAACCCATATTAGAAACGAGATATACGTCTTCGCGTCCGTCTTTGTTAAAATCACCCACAGCTACACCACCCCCTGTGTACATGTACGGATAATTTAAAAAATTGAACTCGAGATTTTCCTGAATCAAATTTTTAAATTTAATCTGCGATTGTTCAGACGGGATCTTACTGAATAATTTCGTTTCGTTGTCTGTAAAAGCTTTGTTATCAGTGTTTTCTGTTGGTTTTTCTGAACAGGCGAAAAATGTAAATAGAAGGGAGAAAAGAATAAGGAATTTAGCGTTCATGATGTGATTCGGATAAGAATTAGAATGAAGCAAATATATGAAATTGACCCGTAGGGCAAAGTTGAATTCAGATCGGGTGTTTCTTGTCTAAAAAATGGTAGTTTAATCGATGATATGATAGACTTTTAAAGATATGTTTTGCCGATTATTAGAAATATAGTACCTTAACGCAAAATTAACAATTAACGAATTTTATTAATTAATTTAAATCTCAATTTATGAAAAAAATTACACTAGCCTTTATGGTCATGGCACTGATGTGTTTTACATGGCAGACTGAGGCTCAAACCTACAGTGGTGGTGGAAATCCTCAACCAGTACCGGCTACTGGAACCGGTGGTTTCCCATGTGTTGGTGGGCCGACAATATCCGATGCTGCCGTGCCGATTATGGGCACGATTGGTATGGGTCCAGGGGAATATGTGATAGACAACGTGACTTTGAATATCACGCACACCTGGGATGCCGATATGGATATTACTTTAATCGCCCCATCAGGGACCACGTTAGATTTATCCAGTGATAATGGTGGTTCAGGTGATAACTACACCGACACTGTTTTTATGGATGGAGCGCCTAGCATTACTACCGGTTCTGCACCTTTTACAGGAACCTTCCAAGCTGAAGGAGGAACATTTGCTGCAACTTTCGCGGGAGAAGCTACCAACGGAAACTGGAGCCTTAGCATTTGTGATGATGCAGGAGGAGATAGCGGTACCTTAAACAGTTATGCTATCACTTTTTCTCAAAACTCAACTATGGTTGGTGACCCACCAATGATTTTCTGTCCAGCAGACATCGTTGAATCTGCAGACCCTGGTGTTTGTGGTGGCGTTGTGAATTTCGCGGGTGTTGCTACAGATACTGAAGATGGAAACATTTCTGGCAGTATTACTTCTTCACCACTCAACAGTGGTGATGTGTTCCCAGTTGGAACAACCACGGTAACGCTATCTGTAACCGATAGTGATGGTAACACATCCACTTGCGATTTTGACGTGACCATTACCGATGACGAAGTACCAACCATGACTTGTCCTGCAGATATTACGCAGACCAATGATCCTGGAGAATGTGGCGCAATTGTAACAGTACCTATGCCAAATATCATGGATAACTGTCCGCTTGCACCTCCAACTTCAAGTCCGGTGACAGTAACAGGTCCAGTAACCGATTATAACTTTAATACAGCTGGTCTTATTGATACCCCGACAACGCTTACAGCACCACAATCTGCTACAGGTGATGTAGTGGTATCTGTTACCTATGACGGTGATCACGGAGCGAGTACTGAAGAATTTAGACTAGCAGGTCCTGACGGAACTGAAGTGCTAAACGAAATAAGTGGTACGGATTGTGCATTAGTTAATACTTCCTTTACTGTTGATGCTGGTACATGGAACAGCTGGATTGCCAATTTTGGTCCAGACCTAACATTTGTATTGCTAGAAGATGGTGCGGTAGATGTATTTACATGTAACAACCAATTCCAACTTGAAGCGAATTATCTAACTGGTTCTGGCCTTATCAATGACTATAATGGAACAGACGATGCATCAGGATTCTACCCTGTTGGTGATACTGATGTTACCTTCACGTATACAGACGAAGGTGGAAACAGTGTAAGCTGTACCATGACCGTAACCGTTACAGATGACGAGGCTCCTGCAATTGTATGTGCTGGTGATCCTGCTCCATTGACAGGCTCGGCTAGTGATGCTCCAGGTGTTGCTATCCCAGATAGCCCTGCAGCAGGTTTAACTACTACAATTGATATTGTGGATGACTTTAATATCTCTGACCTTAATGTTGATTTAGACATTTCTCATACGTGGGTAGGTGACCTAATTATTACTCTTGAAGCTCCAGACGGAACGAGTGCCGTATTGGCAGAAAGAATAGGTGCTGCTCCAGGAAGTGGTGGATTTGGATGTTCAGGAAATGATATTCTTGCAACTCTTGATGATGAAGCTACAGGTGGAGCTATAAATGATGCATGTATTACTGCTAACGTGCCTGCAGTAAATGGTACGTTTACTCCAGAGAATCCTCTTTCTGTATTTGATGGTATTTCTACCTTAGGTACATGGACACTTACAATTTCTGATAACGCAGGTGGTGATACTGGAACCTTGAACTCATGGGCATTGAACTACGAGTACACGGCAATTTCAAACCCACTTGAAGTAGTATTGGATGCTAATGGAATGGCGACAGTAGATGCAGCTGACCTATTAATAGGATTTAGCGACAACTGTGGAATCGCTTCTACAACGGTAGATCAAACTGGAGCACCAGCTCCTGGTTCAATTACTACTATATTTGAAACCAATAATAACGGTGCCGCGGGTGGTGCAATATATTTCGATATTACGGTTGGTCCATTGGATATC
The DNA here is from genome assembly GCA_033720575.1 of Marinirhabdus sp. Classification (GTDB taxonomy): domain Bacteria; phylum Bacteroidota; class Bacteroidia; order Flavobacteriales; family Flavobacteriaceae; genus Marinirhabdus. The sequence goes on along the minus strand of JAWWCH010000008.1, from coordinate 1,415 downwards.
AACATCAGTGATTTAGATCTTAATACGGCTGAGCCAGGTGCTTTCACAGTAGAGATGTATACACTTGTAGGTACCCACGTAGGAAACGAGGCGAACCCAGGTGCTTGGACACTCTCTGCCACTGGTTCTGGTACAGCTGCTGGATCAACAGACGTTCCTAGTAATGCTGTGCTTGATGCTCCGGTAACGCTAACGGCAAATGAAACTTATGGGGTTGCCCTTGTTTTGGATGCTGCACATAGTCATTATTATTCTGGAACAGGTACTAACCCTGCACCAGGTATGACCACATATTCTAACGCCGATTTAACCCTTAACTTAGGTTCTGCAACGAATGTGCCTTTCTCAGGTACACCGTTTAGTCCTAGAATTTGGAACGGTACCTTGAATTATGAGACTGCTGGTGGAACTGCTGCAGTATCTATGTTCGACGTTGACTGTGAGGATGTGGGTGAGAATACTATTGAAGTGACTGTAACCGATGTAAACGGAAACGTTTCAACATGTACGGCAACGTATATCGTGATCGATGATCTTGATCCAGACCTAGTTTGTCAAGACTTTACATTAGAACTTGGTCCTGACGGAACTGCGGTTCTTGATGCATTCGATATGATTGACCTAAATGCGTCTTTTGATGCATGTGGAATTGCAACGGCTGCAACTGACTTAGTGAACTTCACTTGTGATGACATTGGTGATCCAATTGAAATCGTTGTATTCGGTGCTGACCCTAGTGGAAATGCAGCGTCTTGTACAGCCTTTGTAACTGTGGTTGATGCAACGGGTCCTGAAGTGACTTGTCCTGCAGATCAAACGGTTGATCCAGGTGCGAACAACCAGTTCTACCAAGTACCAGACTACTTCGGTGACGGATTGGCTTCTGCTGTTGACAACTGTACAGACCCAGTGACCATATTCTCTCAAGATCCAGCTCCTGGAGCATTGATCCCAGATGGCGTTTATACTGTAACGCTTTCTGCTACTGATGAGTATGGAAACGTTGGAACATGTACCTTCGAGCTTACGGTTGAAAGTATCCTTGGTGTGAACGACAACAACTTGGATGCTGGTATCACAATGTACCCTAACCCAGCACAGGGACAGGTAACCATTGCGAACAGCTCGAATATCAACTTAGAGCGATTGACTATGTATGACGTGAACGGTAAATTGGTGAACACCACAGACCTTTCTGACATGCAAGGAGAACAGACTATTGACATTGCTAACCTTGCTTCAGGTGTGTACATCGTACAGATCGAAAGTGAGAACGCTAGCGTTGTAAAACGTCTGATAAAAGAATAATCTGATTGATTATTTTAACCAACCAAAAGAAAACCCCTTCCGATTTCGGAAGGGGTTTTTGTTTTTATCTATGTTTGTTCATGCAACTTATTCTTTGTTCTGTTGCT